>NZ_LSIX01000962.1:0-29830 GCF_001556475.1 Methylobacterium sp. CCH5-D2
ACAGCCTGCGGGTGCTGGGCCGCTGGATGCGGATGATCACCATCCCGAACCAGTCGTCAGTGCCCATGGCCTACAAGGAGTTCGACGATGCCGGCCGCATGAAGCCCGGGCCGTTCTACGACCGGGTCGTGGACGTCTGTGAGGAGCTGGTGAAGTTCACCCTGCTGACCCGAGGACGGGCCGAGTACCTCGTCGACCGCTACTCCGAGCGGAAGGAGCGGGAGCCGGAGCGGTTGAAGGCGGTTGCCGCCGACATCGGGTTCATAAAGCGCTGAAGCCTCCTGGACGACGGATGGAAGGCGAAGGCCTGGGTCGTCGGGCTCAGCCATCAAGACGTAGACAGGTCTAGTCCGGTGGGCTTCGCCGAAGGACTGCCGGGAGGAACGGCTCGGCCATGATGGCATTGTCCTCCTCGCATGCCCTTGAGGTTGCGCAACCGACGGTCCCGGCAAGATGACGGCGGGTACGAGTATTCCGGAAACGGCGCCGACAGACACCGCGCCCGCTCGCGGAAACCATACCGGCTACAACAATCGCGACGCGATCAGGCTGCTCTTCATCCTCGCCCTCGGCAGCGAGCCGGTCGACCCCGCGCGAGCCGGCCCGGGCGACCCCCGGGTATTCCGCGGCGAGAAGCGGGCGATGGCCATGGACTTCCTCGTCCGCTATTCCGACTACCTGGCCGATGCCCTGCTGGACCGGTACCAGACCGAGGGCGACCCGTCGCTGCTCGCGCAGGCCGAGGCTATCTTCGATGCCGACGAGCCCAGCGAAAGGCTGGTGGGCATGGTGCGGTGGCACCGTGGGGCCTTCCAGAACATTGAGACGGCCCTGTCCATCCTCCGCGCCTACGGGATGGTGACGCCGTTGCGCCAGGCCGGCGGCCACCGGCGGCACGATTTCCGGATCGAGCCGCCGGCGTTCCCGTTCATGGAGGACGTGATCCGGCAGCACCCGTCGCTCGCCTGGTACCGGGATAGGGCCGGGCTGGTGTCGACGCTCGCCGGCATGCGGAGCGGGTCCAGCCTCAAGGACGAGCAGTACCTCCACCAGGAATACAGGGACGCGCCGCTCGGCACCGAGATCCCGTCCATCAAGGATCGGGTGCTGGCCCGCATCCGGCGGCTGAAGGGCATGGCATGACGGCGACGCCGACGAACGCGGACGACTGGGTCGGGACGATTGCGACGAAGGCCAAGGTCTCGCCCGAGGAAGTCCAGGCCGTCCTCGACCGTCACGGCATCCTGCCCCAGTCGGCGCTGCCGCGTCGCCGCCAGCTCCGCGTCGCGTGGATCGCGCTGGCCGGGCGGAAGCAGGGCACCGACGACGACCGCGACATCTCTTTCCGCTGGCCCGAGGGCGACGGCGAGATGGGACCCGGGCTCTGGGCCTTCCTGTCGGACAGGAATTCGCGGGGCAAGTCGAGCCTGCTCAACCTCATCCAGGCCGCGTTGCGCGGTGAGTTTCCCGGCAATGTGAAGCCCGACGTCTGGGGCTGGCTCAGCCTCGTCGAAGTGGCCTTCCGCATCGACGCGACCCTCTATCGCGTACGGGTCGAGAAGGACGCGGGCGAGGTCGATCCGCGCATGGCCCGGGGGACGCTCTCGCGCGGCGAAGGCGATGCGCGGATCGACCTCTATGCCGGGCCGGCCGATAAGCCCTTCGAGAAGGCCGTCGCCGACAACATGATGGAGGAGTTCGGCTTCGGCTCCTTCCACGCCTTCAACAAGGCGTACGGTCCGCGCACCCACGGCTGGAACGCCATCGCCACATCGTTCTTCGTCCACGGCCCTGGCACGGCGGTCTTCGGGAACGTGACCCGCGACGGCGTGCCCCTGCGCCTGCTGCAGATGTTCATGGGCCTGCCGTGGATCACCACCTACTCGGCGGCGTCCACGGCGTTCAAGAAGGTGAGCGCCGAAGGCGGGAAGGCCTCGTCGGCGGACCCCGCCACGGGACGGTTGGCCGAGCGCCTCAAGGCGACCGAGCAGGAGTTGGAGGACCTTCGCGCTCGGAGCGCGACGCGGGTAGACCGTCCGCGCCTTCGCTCGGACTTGGTGACACGCGACAGGGAGACGATGCGCCTGCGCGCGGCGGTCACCCTGGCAGAGGAACGCGTCGACACTCTCGACCGGCAAGCCGCCGCGGCGCAGGAGTCCGTGGCCGAGCTCAAGCGGACCCTGCAGCAGATGCGGGACGAGAGGGCGGCGGGCATGGTGTTTCGGCGGCTTCGGCCGGTGTGCTGCCCGTCCTGCGACAATGGCATCGACGCCAAACGGTACGACACCGCGGAGGGCGGGGGTACGTGCGCCCTCTGCGGCGAGAGGCATGTCGAGGGAGAGGAGGACGGCCCTCGCATCGACGACCTTCAGGCCGATGTGCGCGAGGCCGAGCAGGTTGTCGCCCGCCTGAACGCGGAGCTCGCCGCGGCGAAGCGGCACCTGCGCGAGGCCCAGGCGGAGCGCGACACCAACCAGGCGCGCATCGGCGAGATCGCGGCGGAACTGGCCGCGGCCGAGGACCCGGACGCGGAATTCCGCGTAAGGGCCCTTGAGGCGCAGGCCGAGCAGTTGAGGGAGATCATCGCGGAGATGGCGGCACCGGTGAAAACGGCCGCGGCCGACGACGCCTCGGTCCTGCGCCAGGTCGAGAAGGTCACCCGTGAACTGTTCGACGACCTGCAGCGGGATGTCCTCAAGGAGGTCTCGGACGAGGTCGCCGCACTCTCCCGCCGCTTCGGCGTCCAACACGTCGAGGGCATGGATTGGACCGGCAATAACGTCCTCAATATCCGGCAGGGAGGGGCGGACCTCACCTTCTCGGACCTGTCGCCCGGCGAGAACCTGAGGGTGCGCATCGCCGCTGCCCTGGCGGTCGTCGCCGTCGCGCGCCGCCGCCGCTTCGGCCGGTATCCCGGCATGCTCGTCCTCGACAGCCCGCGGTCCCAGGAGATGAACGACGACGACTTCGCCGCATTGATGGCGAGCGTGCAGGAGGTCATCAACGAGACCGGCGACACCCAGGTCATCGTCGGTGCCGCCACCAAGCCCAGCCTGTTGGGAGTTGTCCCTGGCCGGCAAACGCTCCACGCTGAAGGTGGTCGATTCCTTTTCTGAGCCGGGTTCCACGATGGCGGAGGACGTTCTGAGACGGCTTCTGGCCCGTGACGAAGCCGAACCCGCCGACCTGTCGTCGGTCTCGCCCGGGCAGTTGCGCGAGGCCGTCCGCGGATCGGGCCGGGGCGTCGAGGGCGCTGACCTGTTCGTCGCGCTGGCCTCGCATCCAGACGTCGGCAAGGCCGCCGCGGCCGCGGTCGAGATCGTTCAGGAGGCGGGCGACGTCATCGCGATGGCCGGCATCGCCGCCTGGCTCGGCCATGGTGGCCGGTTGCACCGGGAAGCCGCGGGCTTGCTCGGGCGAGCGTTTCTGGAGCGCGCCGGGGACCGCGCCAGTGATTACGGCGCGCGCGCCCAGGCGCTGAAGGCGGCGATGATCCTCGCCCAGTCGGACCGTGCCCTGCTGCGGCGGCTCCAGGCGGAGATGATCGAGCTCGACCCGGCGGACGACGGCGATTTCCTGCGTCATGCGGCCAATGTCACGGGCGCCCTCCTGGCACGTGAGCCGGACCCGGACCTGCACGCGGTCCTGGGCAAGCTCCTCGATGTCGAGGAAGCGGAGGACGAGGTCGCCATGGAACTCGGGCTCGACGCGCTCCGCGCTGGCCTGGACGCGACGACGCAGGACGACGCGCTCCGGTCGTTCCGGGAGGCCCGGGACTGGTTCGGGCGGTCCGAGGCGGCGAGCGAGGAGCGCCCGGACGCCCGACTGTACCGCCGGTGCCTGGACATGCTGGTCGCGTTCCAGACCGGCAGGACCCAGAGCGATCTCCGTGTCGGCATCGACGGCATCAAGGAGGCCGCTTTCGCGTACACGGCCCACCTGTCTCCCTCCGACCGCCCCGAGGAGATCTCGTCATGGCTCGGCGCCCGGGGCCGCGAGCGCGTCCACTGGTCGATGCTCGCGCTCCGGCTCGGCGCCCTCGACACCAGCTTGGGGAAGCGGGCCTGGCTCAATGCCGCCACCGTCATCCAGGACGAACTCGTCTCCGTCTACTCGGCGAGCCGCAGCATCATGGTGCGCGGCGGGGACGGCGGCCTCGAAGCCGTTCTCCGCCCCCGGATCGTCGGTGCCCTGCAACGGGAACTGCATTCCCTGGACACGCTCGACCAGTGGATCGAGGAGAATTCGGGGTCGGGGCTGCTGCCCGACGTCTCGGGGCTCCGCGCCCGGGTGGCCGAGGCCCGCGAGGGGGTCGTTGCCCATCGCCCTACTGAGGCGGCGCCCGGGAGCTCACCGGCCGCCGCCATCCTGGAGAGCATCCCCGAGGCGGGCCGGGCATCGGCGATGGCGCGCGTCGCCGGTGCCATGATGACGTTGGTCGGCGAGAGCACGTCCGCCGTGGTGTCGGACCTGTACGACGACATCATCCGGGACTTGGGCAGGAACGAACACTTCCGTCGCTACCCGGAAGCTCGCACCCTCTTCGAGATCGCCCTGTGGCTGACCCTGCAGTTCGTGGCGCAGCGGAGCAACGTCGGCTCCAGCACCTATCGACGGGCAAGGTACCTGTTCGAGAGGGACCCAGCCAAGCTCCCCTTGGAGGAGACTCTCCAGGAGGACTACCTCGACTTCCTGTGGGGCTCCCCCTCCGCCGGCATCCTGGGGGCCGAGGCCAGCGATATTGCCGGGGGACGCGTCGACGTCCTGTTCAAGCACATGCGCACGACCTTCGTGGCGGAGCTGAAAAAGACGGACCGCAAGCTCACGAACGACCAAATCGTGGCGAAGTACGGCCTCCAGAAAGTGGCCTACGACGTGACGAACGTCAGCTTCGGCATCCTGATGATGCTCGACCTGTACGATCTGGGAGGCGGTCAGCCCGACGTCGCCGAGCGGATTTCGGTCCACCACGTCACGCCGCCCTAGGGAACGACGGAGCATGCCGTCGTCCTCTTCCGGGTTCAGGGACGCCGCAAGACCCCCTCGCAACTCTGAGGCCGCATAAGTCCGGCCGCTGGCCCGTGTCCCATGGCCGGCCGGGGTTCACCCGGCCGCACTTCGACGGGTCGCGCCAGTCTAGCTCCGCATGAGCCGGCGATACCGGTCGCGCCGGAACCGCTCGCCCTCGGTGCGCTCGGCGAGGTAAGCGTCCATCGCCCTGACCCGCTTTGTCACCGCGTCCATGAGCGCGGTCACGATCTCCTGCCCATCCCCGAGCAACCCCTCGCGAAACCGGTCGGCCAGGGCGTCAGAACTTCCGCCGTCGGAGAGCGCAATCGCCCCGGGCAATGCGAAGGACCGCAGGTGGGAAGGCGTGTCGGCGAATGCTGCCAGTTGCCGCTGCCAGGAGTCGTCAGCCTTGTGCCCAAGGAACCGGCGCAGCGTATCGGCATCAAGGTCGATGCGACGCGCCGCCTGCAAGGCGTCATGGCATGGCGACGGATCCCACTCGTTCGCCTGGTAGTGCTCAATGCCGGCGAGCCCGTCCCTGACGTGCCGCTCGTAGTCCGGGCAATGGAAGCGGGGGAGGTCGTCGAAGCACAAGCCGTGAGGCTCGCCATCCCGGACGAGGCCCAGGCCGTACGTGAGCGGAGTGCCGCGCATGAGGTCGGTCAATCCTCCGTCCCCCCACGGACGTGAACGACCCGGGCCCATATCCCCGAACGTCGCCGTCCACGGCTCCGCGAACAAGACCGTCCGCAGCCCCCTCTTGTCGGGCACGATGCCGAGGAAGAACACCTCGAAGACGCTGGCCTGCATCCAGCCCAGAGGAACGCTGAACCGGTCGCCATCCATCCCCTCGTCGTAAGTCCAGCATCTGACCTGGCCGGACGCGACCAACCGGGCGTGCAAAGGTACACACGCCGACGAAGAGAAACCGTTGTCGTGGTGGGACCTATCGGGCCTCGGCTCCATCCGGGCGGTGGCGGGGTCGAAAAGGACGTTCATGCGCTCGGCGTCCGAGAAGTACCGCCGCATATCGACGGGGTCGCCGTCCGTCCCCTTGCGCACCTTGCCGAAGTATGGCCCGAGCAGCGCGACATCCTCGGCGATGAGGTCCCAGGGGCTGCGGTCGGCGGCAACGAATGGCGCCAGGTAGCTCGCCACGGCGAGCCCGAGTTCCTGCAGGAGATCAGCTTCGGAAGCGCCGGATCTGACCGCGATGGCCCGCACCATCCGGACGTAGGGGGCCAGTCCCCGGTGGATGCGTCGGCTGCGCGGAAGCGAGGCCAGGAGCGTTCCCGAGCCGTCGACCTCGGCTGGTGTCAGGTAGAACGGGTAGTAACCGGTCGCCTGGTTGGCCACCTTGGCTTCCCGGCAGATGTCCGACGGGGTCAGCCCGTGCATCTGCATCATGCGGGTCACCGCCGCGGCCGCGGCGAATGCCTCGGTCTTTCCCATCTTGCGGGAAGCCCCCTTCGGCATCGCCTCGTCCGAACGCGGGGCGAGGACGGCCTCCGCTACGGTAAGCAGGTGTGCCTCGGGATGGCTGGTCTTCATGAGCGCTTCCCTCAGGAGCCTCTCCACGGTCTCGGTCCCTGTCGTCATCGGCATCTCCTCTCGACGCCGGAAGGATGCCCACCCCGTATGGAGCCGTCGCCATGTATTATGCAGAACCATCCGCTGCCAATTTTGCAGAATGCGAGCGCCTGGCTGCATAAGCCCTGCAGAAGGGTCGCCGAAAGCGCTCTCTGGAACCATGACGGATGCCGGGTCACGCTACGGGCTATGCATTCCTCGCCGCCTCGCACACCGCGCCTCCCCCAAGATCCTGTCCGGGAGCTTTCCCCGGGATCCACCGGTTATCCGCAGCCTGGAGCCCAGGGATTGCACCAAGCAGGTTGATCACTCCCTCGGCATGGCTATGTTCACCAAGAGTTCTCGCGACCCCTCGCGGCCCCGAAACACCGGCAAGCGGCCATGATCCCCGTCCGTCGCCTCATACGGCCCTCAGGCACCCGCAACTTCACGCGCTCCCTGACCCGCACCACCGAGGCCTGACCGGCGGCTCGAACGAGCCCGGCTGCCTCGCGACGGAGGCCGCCATGATCCCCGAACCCATTCCCACGTCCGATCCCGACAGCTTGCTCGGCATCCTGTTCCGGCGCATCTTCTTGCTCAGGACCGAGCTCGGCGAACCGGCCTACGAGCGTTGCCTGAAGGCGTTGCTCGTCGCCCTGGGCGCCTCCGCCCTGGACGAGGCCGAGCGGCGCGCCCGCATCCTCGAAGGGCGCACCAGCTCAAGGCCCTCCGACGTCCGCGTCTCGTCGACCGCGGCCCGGCGCCAGCCCGAGCCGCTCGACGTCGACGGCAAGCACTGACGCCGGAGCCGCCATGACCCGCCTCGCGCGCCTGATATCCGCGAACGGCTCGGCGTCCGCATGCGCCGTGCCCCACGCGCGACCCAAACGGGCCATGCGCGTCCCCTCGCCATTCCCATCCCGCACCCCCGAGGGCTGAGCCGGCGCAAGCACGCGCGGCCGCCTCGCGACGGAGGCTGCCGTGAAGAAGCTCGACAAGACACCCGCCCAGACCCTGAAGTCCCTCGCTGCCTCCACCGAACCCGAGGCGGGCTCGCTCGACGAATTCCTGGACAACGGCGCGGCTCCTCGGGAGTCGGTCGCCACGATGCCGGTGCGCGTCATCCTGGCGATGGCCCTCATCCAGGACACTGTGCCGGCGCGTTACCTCGACCGGATCGCCACGCACACCGGCACCGCCATGGTGGTCGGCGTGCCCGGTCCCGATTACGTCGAGGCCGTCGGCCAGGCATTTTCCCGGGCAGGATGTTGGGGCGTCACATATCGGCGCAGCGGCGCGAGCAAGACGGGCGACAAGCCAGGGGTTGGCTCCGACGAGGCCGCCCAGATCCTCTCCGCGGGCCAGAACGTCCTCGGGGTCTCGCACGCCCCCGACCAGTTCCTGCCAGCTTCCCTCGTCACCGCGGCGGACATCCGCATCGACCTGCGCGCGCCAAGCCCCCGCGTCCTGCGCTCGGCCATCTTCCTCGTCACCGGGCGGCGCCCGCGCCGCATCCCCGACGACGCCGCCCGCGGCCTTTCGTTCGAGGAGGTCTCGGCCTGCATCAGGCGCGGCAGCCGCGCGGGCGAATGCGTCCGCCGGCTTGCCGCCGCCTCCAAGGCCAAGTTCCGCGGCGACCCCGCGCTCGCCGACGTGCCCACCCTCGACCGCATGCACGGGCTCGGACCCGCCGCCGAATGGGGGCTCTCCCTTGCCGCCGCGGTCTCAGAATGGAGGCGGAACGAGCGCGAATGGGCCTCGATTGACAGGGCCGCCATCGTTTCGGGCCCACCCGGCTGCGGGAAGAGCTCCTATGCCCGGGCGCTAGCCAAGACGCTCGGAATGCCGCTCGTGTCGACTTCCGTGGCGTCGTGGTTTTCCTCGGGTGGCTACCTCGACCAAGTCATCGCCGCATTCGACGCCGCCGTGGCGCGGGCGGTCGCGGTTTCGCCGGCGGTCCTGTTCATCGACGAAATCGACACAATCCCGTCCAGAGCAAATCTAGGCAGGAATTCGAACGCTGAATATTGGAATACCTTGGTTTCCCGGATCCTGCTCGCCCTGGACTCTGCAGTATCTGGAGAGACGTCGTCTCTAATCGTTCTTGGCGCAACTAATTATCCCGAGCGCCTCGACGATGCCCTCGTCAGGCCGGGTCGCCTGAACCGGGTCATCCGTATCCCGGCGCTGGACGCGCCCGCCATCGCCGGCATCCTGCGCCAGCATCTGGGAGACGACCTGCCGGACGCTGACCTGATGCCGCTCGCCGCCGTCGGGCTCGGCGCCAGCGGGGCCGAGGTCGCATCATGGGCCAAGGGCGCCAAGGAAACGGCCTGGGCCGGTCGCCGGCCGATGGAACCCGCCGACCTCGTTGCACAGGTGGCCCCTCCCGAGACCCGCTCCAAGGCCCAGCTCTTGGCGGTGGCACGGCATGAGGCAAGCCACGCGTGCTCCGCCGAACTCCTCGGGTCGGGAACCGTCGAGAGCGTCTCCATCGTCGGACGGGGCGGCTTCGCGGGACGCACCAACGCCAGGCTCAGGACGACCGAGTGCCTGAGCGCGGACGAGCTCGATGCCTTCGTCGTCTCGGTCCTATGCGGCAGGGCGGCCGACGAGCATTGGGGCAGCCCGACGTCGGGATCGGCCGGCGCGCCGGGCAGCGACCTCGCTATCGCCACCGGCCTCGTCGCAGGCAAGCACGCCTCGTACGGGCTGGGGGCCACACTGAGTTACAGGGGTGCTCCGGCGGATGCGGCCGGGCTCCTCGACAGGGACGCAGCCTTTCGTGCGGTCGTGGAGGCGGACCTCCAAAATCTGTACGCCTGCGCGAGGGCATTCGTTGCCAGGAACGCGACCCTGATCGAGGCCCTCGCCCACCGGCTCGTCCGTTCCCGCATCCTGTCAGGGGAGGACCGGGGCATCATCGGTACGCCCGCGTCCGCGGCCTCGGTGGATGGCAGCCGCGTCGTTCAGGTGGGAGGCGTCCATGGATGAGGACCGCCTCGATGCCGCGGCCGCCGAGATCCTCGTCGGGCTTATGCACCTTCGTCGTACCCTGGACCCGGCGGACTTCCTGGACCTCGCGGGTTCCATCATGGTCGAAATCGACGAGGGCATCGGATTGGGTCTGGAACGGGCCCACCGGCGCAGGCCGGAGGGGAAGGTGATCCCGTTCCCGCTGGATGTATCCCCCGGGCCCGGCAACGGGAAGGGCTGACCCCCGGGCGTTCGCAAGGACCGGAAAGGTCGGCCCGAACCCAGTCCTCGCCCATTTCGCTCAAATGCAATCTATTATGCCTTCGCTAAGGCTGCCGCGCAGTCCTTCTGGATCCCCCCGGCAAGATTTTGTACACGGGCAACATGAACTCGGTGCCGCAACACTCGGCCGCCTTACGGCAGGCCCCCTTACGGTTAGGCTCGATAGCCTAACCGCTTTGCGGACTTTCGGCCGGCAACTCCGGTCGCGCCAGGCCCCCGGTGGCCTTCCAGCCAGGCATCCCGACGGAAGCTGCGTCGGTCCCGAATGCCGGGGTCTCCCGAGTTCACCTTCCACCACGTAGTCGCCCACCCGCATGCGCACGATACGCTTATCGACGCCAGCCCGACGGGCATCGCGTCGGCCCGGCATGCCGGCCTGAGGTCCACCAGACCTTGGCTTGGACCGCCGGCCGACCTGAGCCCGTCCCGCGGTCAGGCCCAACCCTTTCTCGGTCCTTGGAAGCTCAGATGCCCGCAACGTCGAACCGCGAGCGATTAGCGGCCTGAGGTCCCCGGCACGGGACCCTGGACCCGCACGGCACACCTCAGCCGCGCCGCCGAACCATCCCCGAACATCAGCAGCGCAGCCCGGAGCCACGCCTCCGGGACGGCGGAGCCATGCCCGCCGTCGAGGCCGGGCCTTCGCAGACCTTCCCGAGGAACGATCCGATGACGCAGCAGAGCCTGAACCCCCGTCTGCCGGGAACTCCTTCGAACGAGGTCGGGGGACAAGCCCTCCTGCCCGAGGGGCGGCCGACGGAGTCGGCGGCGACGCTTCCGGCCGTGCCCGCGATCAACCCCACACCGGACCTCATCGTGACCGCCCCCCTTCCGAAGATGCGGTCACTCTTCGCCAAGTACGTCCAGGAAGCCGCGGCCCACGAGCGCCTGCGGCGCCGAGAGATGAACGTCAACGACACCAAGATGCTCGTCGACAACGCGCTGGCCGAGCGGCTTGCGAGCGTCGACGAGATGGAGGCGCGGGACTTCGTCGACGCCTTCACGCTGTTCGACGCGTTCGACTGGACAAGCCGCGACGAGGCGAGCCGCGAGCGACTGCGGCAAGTGCTCCGGATCGATGCTGCCGGCGAGGGCCGGACCCGCATGGCCTCGGTTCGGACTGGGCTGAAGTACGCCTACCTCAAGCTCTGGGCCGACGGCGCCGTCCTGTTCCCGCTTCATTTCAGGATGGGGCGGTCGCTCCGGGGCGGCCAGATCAAGGAGATCCTGCCGCCGGTCGCGACCTGCCACACCGAGAGCAACGACCAGGTGATGGCGGCCTTCGGTTTCGCCCTTACGCTCGCCTCGTCCTGGCGCTCATTCTCAGACATCGACCTCGACGCCTTCGGTGCATACGAACTCGACCTCTGCCGGGACTTCCGCAAGAGGGAGATCCTGGGGGCCCGGCGGCGCGACCCGTACTCCCCGTTCACCGCCGCGCTGTGGACTTGGTACCACGCCGGGAAGGAGAGCGGGTTCCGCTATTCCGAAGCCGAAGTGCGCGGGTATCTCTACTGGGTCCACCGCGTCCGGGCGGGCACCATCTCGCCGGACGAGAAGCCGTCGGAGTTCATCCCGACGACGCTTGAGCGGCGGAAGGGGGTGCTCTTCTCCAAGAGGAGCAGAGCTGAGAGGCGCCAGGCCGCCGCCCAGATCGACCTGCTCGACAATCCTCGCAAGGCCGAGTTCAAGGCGGCGATCCTGGCAGGCCAGAAGTCGGCGCGCGACATCAGGTTCGAGGTGGCGCACGACCAGGTCGCGTCGCCCGACGACATCCTCGTCTATGCCAAGCTGCTTCGCGTTCAAGGCGGCAGGCGGCAATGGGGCGATCTCTATCCCGTCCGGATGCATGCCTACCCGACCGATGTCTGGGCGACGTGGAACGACATCTTCGAGCGCTTCCTGGAGTTCCGCAAGCGCCAGGGATACGAGTCCACCGTGAGCATGGAGACGTTCCGGTTCGCCCTCTAGGATTACCTCTGCTGTTACCTGCCCTGGTGGATCGAGCTGAGCCCCGACGCGGGCTACGCACTACCCGCCGACCCGTCGCTCGTGGTCCGTTTCGGCTCTTGGATCGAAGGCGACGCGCGACACGCGCCGCTGCCCCTGCTTCGCTTCTTCGATAGGACCAGGGCCGGCTCCTCTCCGGAGAACTTCAACAGCTTCATCGCGAACGCGCATAAGTTCTGGGATTTCTGCCGTGCGCAGGCTCCGCGGCTCAACCTGGCCAGGGCGAGCTTCGACAACCCCGTCGTCCCGCAGATGGACCGGCTGGTGAAGCACAGCCACCAGAAGACAAACAAGAATCCCATCCCGGCGTCCGTGCTTCCCTACCTGCTCCGCTACGCCTACGCCTGCGAGGGCTTCTTCATGGATCTGTCGGCGCGCTCCCTGGCCGGGGCGCTCACGGACGAGGAACGGAAGTACGTCAATCATACCATCTGGACCTTCGGGACCTTCGATCCCGCCCGGTTCGGGCTCAAGGTCGGCTTCGAGTTCGAGGACAAGCGCCACGAGATCGGCTCGATCCCGCTCCTCGCCCCGTGGTGGGACCGGTTCGTGAAGTGTGAGCAGGGCGACACGACCGCGTTCCTACCTGCGCTCTCCGGCTTGAGGATGGTCATCGGCGCACTTGAGACGGGCATCCGCTTCCAGGGCATCCAGTGGCTGGACAGGAAGACCTACCGCTCCCTCGCCGACGACGGGGCGCCCGGCTCCGAGCTGGTGCCGCTCGTCGTGAACACCGACAAGGTCCGCGACCGTCCCTGGAAGACCCTGATCGTTCGCCGGGCCTACGACCTCCTGCGGCGCGAGGAGGCGTATCAGGACCTGCTGGCCGACGCCTTCGTCGACCGGCCGGTCTTCTACGAGCGCCGGGAACACAGCCGGTTCGCGCCGGTCCTGCCGCTCTTCCGGGGACCCCAGTCGAGCCAACCGGTTGCGGACGGGGCCTACACGACCGCCTGGGAACGCCTGATCGTCGGGTTCTCGCTGTGGTACGAGCGGCACGTCCCGGGCGCTGAACCGCTGCGGATGTGGCGGTACGTGCCCGACACGGAGCCAGGGACGCGCAAGCCCCGCGTCACCATGCACGTCGAGGGCGAGGAGCAGCGCCCGTGCTGCCTCCTGAAGGTCAAGCTGCGGCACACGCCGCACTCGGCCCGATCGACGTTCATCTCCGCGCGGTCCGGCATCCTCCCCATCGAGGTGACCGGCTGGCTCGTCGGCCATACCAACCGGGCCACGACCTACCACTACACCGTCGAGGAGGAGAGAAAGCTCAAGGCCAAGCTTATCGCCGCATCGAACGCCCTCTGGGCCCCGGATAGGGACAACCCGGTCCACATCCGCGCCGACGCGGTCAACAGCGCCCTGCGGAAGAGCTTTGAGTCGAACCCCGGCCAGACCGTCGCGGCTTTCGGCCTGCAGTCGATCTCGCTGTTGAACGTCGACGCGTCCGACACCGACGGGATCTCCGTCCTGCGCTCGACGGCCATGAGCTACGTCACCTTCCGGGAGACCCACATCTGCCCGGTCGGCGAGGCTTGCCCCTCCAACGTCATGGACGTGATCGTGGAGCCCCGCCGCTGCGGTCTATGCCCCCTGGCCATCCGGTCGGTGGACCACCTGCCGTCCATCGCGGCCAAGATGCGACGGCTGCTGGAGCAGGTGCGCGAGGGCGCGCAGGTGGTCGAACGCTACCGTCGCCGCGGGGAGCCCGCGGCGAGCGTGGCCGAGGTCAACCAGCGCCGCCGCCTCGACGTCATGGAGTACGAGGGCTGGAAGACCGCGCTCGTGCTGCTGACCAAGACCCTGGCGGAGCTCGGGCGCGGTTCGGCGGACGCCTTCCACGTCGGGATGCCCGACGCGGTTCGGCTCCACCTGCGGCTCGTCACCCGCGACGCGGACGCGGCCGAGTTCATCCTCCAGCGCATCGTGGACAGCCACGGCCATGCCGCCTTCGAGACGCCGCTGGTGCGTGCGCAGGCCGCCCAGCTTCGCCAGCGGCTCCTCGCCTCCACCGGCGTCGTCGAGGCCGAGATGGACCGCGTGCAGGACGACCCTGTCGCCGCACTGGTCTCCAGCCTGCGCCTCGTGCTTCAGGCCCGCGGGATCGCACCGACCTTCCGGGCGGCCCTGGAGACGGTTCGCGCTCGGTGTGCGCTGGGCCCGGGCGAGGCGATGCCGAGCCTGCCTGAACCGGGGAGCGCCTAGCCATGGGGGCCCGCAAGGGACAGAACAACTTCGGCGAGCACCAGAAGCGCGTCGTTGCAGACAACCTGCGCAAGGTCGAGCGCGTGCTGAAGGCGCTGCCGCGCGGCACCCGGTACGCCGACTTCAACGCGCTCAAGCGCGCCGTCGCGAACGCCAGCGGCATCGACGCCACCACGCTGCGGCGCAACGAGCGCTACAGCCGAGCCATCTGGGCGCACGTCGCGGGGCATCCCGGGCTCATCGCCGGCGCGGTCGGCGACGCGGCGCCGCACGCGATGCTGAAGGTCGACGCGACGAGCGCGCGCATTGAGGCGGCGGCCTTGAGGCGCAAGGTCGACAGGCTTGAGAAGTGGATCGCCCGGCAGGGTTCCGAGCAGCGCGCCGAGGGGGTCCCGCAGGTCGGTCACGGCGGCGCTGGGCGGCCCGAGGCGGCCTTCGAGCGGACAGCGACGGTGCTCGCGCGGCTGCTCGACCGCCTCGCCGCCAAGGGGTTCGGGATCGTGCTCGACCTTGAGCGCGGCGAGATCCAGGACACGGTCGAGGATGGCCCCGAGGCCGTCATCGCCTGCCGTCCGGACACCGCCCCGTTCCTCGACTGGATGCGCAACCAAGGCGGCGACCCGAACGGTCGCGGGGAGGGGAACTGATGGCGCGACCTGCATCCGTGCCTGGGCTCCTGGAGGAGTTCCGGACGTTCCTCGAAGAGCGCTGCGTCGCCTATGAACAGGGCGGCCAAGCGGCCCCGACGCTTCCCGCCACCCGCGGCGGGAAGGTCAACGTCCGGGGGTTGATGCGCGAGTTCCATCGCTGGGGCGAGGACCGCGGCGTGCCGGTGCCGGCCACCGCTTGGCAGTACGTCTACGCGGAACGCGACTGGTCCGGGGAGATCGACGTCGCGGCCAAGGCTCAAGGCCTGGCGCCGACGACGGCGACCGATGCCGGGACCGCGGACGACGCCGCCCAGAAGCGGATCGCGCGGCTCGCGAAGGACGCCAAGGACCAGACGGAGGGCCATGCGCTGGCCAAGGCCCGGGTCGTGCGGCTTGAGCGGCAGCTCGCCGAGCGGGACGCCGAGATCAAGCGGTTGCGCGAGCGCTTCTCCCTTATGCAGCGGACAGGCGCAATCCTGAGGACGGGGGATGTCATCGAATGAGCGCGCCGGTCCGTCTGGAAGTTCAGGTCGCCTCCGTGGTCTGGGCCGGAGAGGCGACGACGGTGTTCTCCGGGACGCTGCGAGACGGTTCGGCCGTGCGCGTGGTGGGCAGGGGTGAGGGATTCGCGCCGGCCAACGGGGAGGTCTACGAGGTCGACGGCCTCTGGCGGAACAGCGAAAGGTACGGACGCCAGTTTCACGGGCGCGAGGGGGCTTTCGTCCGAAAGCTGCCGCGCGGGAAGCTCGTCGGATTGTGGCTGCAAGGCATCCCGGGCGTCGGCCCCGAGCGCGCCAAGCGGATCGTGCGGGCGTTCGGCGGCAGGCTCCACGAGGTCTTCGACGGCAGGCAGCCGCTGGAAACCCTGGCCGAGGCCATCGACCCGGACCGCCCGGCCCTAGCGGGGCGGATCGCGGCGGTCATCGCGGACCGCTGGCAGGAGGTCGAGGGCGAGTACGCGACCCTGCGCTGGCTGGAGGACCATGGCGTCGAGGACGCCGTCCTTGCCCGCCGGCTCGCGGGACTGCTCGGTCCCGAGGCCGTGCCGTTGTTGGAGCGGAACCCCTATGTCCTGGCGGCGGTGCTGCCATGGCATCGCCTGGACCCGCTGGCGCGGCAAGTCCTGGGGACGCAGCGCGGCGCCGCGAACGTCACGACCTGCCGCGAGCGGCTCGTCGGGGCCATCGACGTCGCGATGCAAGATGCGGTGCGTGGCGGCGACACGGCCATCCGGAAGGATGCGCTCGGCGGTCTGGTGGCGAAGCGCCTCGGCGTCGAGGGCTCCCCGGACCTCGACGAGCGCATCGTGCGGGTCGGCCTCGCCAACAAGGCGCTGGTCGACGGCGGGGACCGTTGGCGTGCGCCCGGGTGCGCGGTGATGGAGGAGGGGCTCCGAGGCCGCTTCGCAGCCATGGTCCTGGGCGAGCGATGCGGCATCCGCCTGCCCGGCGAGGCAGACCTCAGGCGCATCCTGGCAATAATCGAACTCCGCGGCCGCCCACTCCACCCGGAGCAGCGCGAGGCGGTCCTCCGCTCGGTCCGCCGGGGTTTGGGATGCCTCACTGGCGGGGCCGGCACGGGCAAGACGACCACGTGCCGCGCGGTCGTGGACCTTTGGGAAAGCCTCGGCGGGCATATCCAGATGGCCGCGCTCTCCGGCAAGGCGGCCCTCAGGCTGAGCGAGGGGACGGGGCGCACCGGGACGGAGGCGAGGCCCGCGCACACCATCCACCGCCTGCTGCTCGGCCTGCGCAAGCGGGCGGACGGCCAGACCCATTGGGGAAGTGCGCAGCCCGGCGGGGAGCGGCACGATGCGGACCGGGAGCTGCCCGAGTTGACCGCCAGGACGCTTCTCGTCATCGACGAGGCCTCGATGGTCGACCTCGGACAGATGCATCAACTCGTCGAGGCGATGCCGACGGGATGCCGGATGCTCCTGGTCGGGGACCCTTTCCAGCTCGCCCCGGTCGGATTCGGTCTCGTCTTCCACCGCTTGGCCGCACAGGAGGCCCTGACCTCGCATCTGGAGACGGTGCACCGCCAGGAGGACGCAACCGGCATTCCCCAGGTGTCGCGGCAGATCCGTGCCCGCGGCGTCCCTGACCTGCCGCCCTACGAGCCAGGCCGCCGCGGCGTTTCCTTCCTTCAGGCGGACGCCGGCACGATCAGCGACGAGGTCCGAAATGTGGTGCGCGACCTCGTCGAGGCGGGAGCCGACGCGCGCGACATGATGGTCGTGTCGGCGGTGAACCGGCGCGCCGCCTCGCCGGACGGGACGGTTCAGGACATGAACCGCCGCCTCCACGAGGACCATGTCTCGTCCCTGGCGCTGACCGACGTTGGGCGCGAGCGCGCCGTGCTGCGCGGGTACTTCGGCAACGAGTTCTGCGCGGGAGACCCGGTCACGTTCCTCCGCAACGATTACGGTCGCGGCCTACGCAACGGGAGCCTTGGCCGCGTCGTATCGGTCGACGTCGACGGCGGCGTCGTGACCTGCGAGTTCGAGGGCGAGGCGCACGCCTTCGGCGACCGCGATCTGATCGACGTGAGCCTGGCCTACGCGGTGAGCTGCCACCGGGCGCAGGGAAGCCAGGCGCGTGCCGTGGTGGTTTCTCTCCTCGACGCGCCGAACGTCGAGCCGACCTGGGTCTACACCGCACTGACCAGGGCCGAGGAATCGGTGGTCCTCGTCGGTTCGGCCGAGGACCTGACGAAGGCGCTCTCCCGGCTGCCTGCTCACGAGCTGAGGCTTACGGGCTGCGCGTTCGACCTCTCCGCGACGGCTATCGGATAGGCGCGTCGAGGGTAGGGTGCGGCCTTCCGCACCCCTGCCCGTCCGGCGAGGAGGGGGGAGGCGCAAGGGCGAGGGGAAGACCCGCCGCCTAGTCGTAGGCGCCGATCATCTCGGGTTCCTGCAACTCCTCCTTCCGGACCTGCGGGTCCGGAGAGTGCTCGGCCAGGAACTTCTCGGCCTCAAGGGCCGCCATGCACCCCATGCCGGCCGCGACGACCGCCTGGCGATAGACGAATTCGGCGCAGTCGCCGGCGGCGTAGACCCCTTCGACGTTCGTTCTCGTCGTGCCGGGCACGATCTTGATGTAGCCGCCTTCGAGGAGTTCGAGCTGGCCTGTGAACAGCTTCGTCGCCGGGTCGTGTCCGATGGCGACGAACAGGCCGTCGGCCGGGACGTCGCGCGTTGCGCCGCTGTTTGCATCACGCAGCCGGACGCCGGTCACGGCTTTCACCGGTTCCCGCCGACCGAGGACCTCATCGACGACGTGGTTCCAGACGACCTCGATCTTCGGGTGGGCGAACAGCCGGTCCTGCAGGATGGGTTCGGCCCTGAAGCGGTCGCGCCGATGGACCACCGTGACCTTGGAGGCGAGATTGGCCAGATAGAGGGCCTCCTCAACCGCGGTGTTGCCGCCGCCGATTACGACGACCTCCTTGCCGCGATAGAAGAAACCGTCGCAGGTCGCGCAAGCCGATACGCCTGCCCCGTTAAACTCGATCTCGGATGGCAGGCCTAGCCAGCGGGCCTGGGCGCCAGTGGCCGCGATCAGGGTGTCGGCGACGTAGGTGTCGCCGCCATCCCCCTGCGCCACGAAAGGACGCTTCGACAGGTCGACCGACACGATGGTGTCGTAGAGGATCTGGGTGCCGACATGCTCCGCCTGCAGGCGCATCTGCTCCATGAGGTCGGGCCCCTGAACGGCGGCCGCGAAGCCCGGATAGTTCTCGACATCCGTGGTGATGGTCAGCTGGCCGCCCGGCTGGATGCCCGTCACGAGGATTGGCTTCATGTTGGCCCGGGCGGCGTAGATGCCCGCGGTGTAGCCGGCTGGTCCGGCTCCTATGATAAGGGCCTTCGTTTTGTGAGTGGTCATGGCAAGCCTGGACGTAACGAGGAAGCGGGGGTGTCTTGAATGTGCTCTACGCTGCAGCTTCAAGCACGGGCCGCGGACGGTCGTCGTTCGCCGGGCGGGCGTTTGAATACACACACATCGGGGGCTTCCCTGGTTCAGAGAAGCTGCCGAACACGCCCGGGATCTCGGTCTCGGCGGTGCCCGGCCGGACCGTGAGGTAGCCGCCCTGGCGCATGGGCAGCTGGCCCTCGAAGATCGCAGTCGCCGGCTGGTGCCCGATCGCCACGAACAGGCCGTCGGTCCGGTGCTCGGTGATCGCCCCGGTCGTCACATCCTTCAGGCGCAGATGGGTGACGGTCGGCGCCGGCTTGTCCGTGCCGCAGATCTCCTCGACCGCGTGGTTCCAGATCACCGCGACGTTCGGATGCTTGAACAGCCGCTCCTGCAGGATGCGCTCGGCCCGGAAGCCGTCGCGGCGGTGCACGACCGTGACGCGCTTGGCGATGTTGGCCAGGTACAGCGCCTCCTCGACGGCGGTGTTGCCGCCGCCGACGACCGTGACCTCCTTGCCGCGGAAGAAGAAGCCGTCGCAGGTGGCGCAGGCCGAGACGCCGCCGCCCTGGTACTTCGCCTCCGAGGGCAGCCCGAGCCACTTCGCCTGGGCGCCGGTCGCGATGATCAGCGCGTCGCACGAATAGGTCTCGCCGGAATCTGCGACCAGCCGGAAGGGCCGGGTCTTGAGATCGACCGCGGTGATGTACTCGGAGACGATCCGCGTGCCGACATGCTCGGCCTGGGCGCGCATCTGCTCCATCAGCCAGGGGCCCTGGATGGCCTCCGCGAAGCCCGGATAGTTCTCGACGTCCGTCGTGATCATGAGTTGGCCGCCGGGCTGGAAGCCCGAGATCAGCAGCGGCTCCACCATGGCGCGGGCCGCGTAGATCGCCGCCGTGTAGCCGGCCGGGCCGGAACCGATGATCACGAGCTTGGCGTGGGTATGGGCCATGGTGTCCTCGAAATCCGTGGTGCGGCGCGCGCCAGCCTATCTCATGCCGGACCGTGAGCCGAGCGGTGCTCCGCGTAGCGGCGCGCCAGCGCGGCGGCGATGACCGGGGTCGCGTCGATCGGCTTGTAGCTCAGCGCCTCCAAACGCCCGGTGAAGGGCTTGAGCGCCCCCGCGATCGCGAGGCCGGCGAACATCCGCCTGTGCCGGATATAGGTGCGCGGCAGGTCGAACAGCAGGACCGGCGCGCCGGTACTCACCGCCTCGCTCACCATGTTGGCCGAGTCCGATGTCACCACGATCGCGTCGGCGAGCGACAGCATGGCGACGTAGGGGTTGCGGCCGGTGCCGTCCCAGAGGAAGCCGCCGGTCTCGTGGGCGAGCGCCTTGACGGAATCCCGCAGGGGGTTCGGGGTGCGCCGCGAGACCGTGACCATCAGGCGGCAGCCGCTGCCGGCGAGCTTGCGCAGGTCGCTGGTCAGCCGCAGCATGTCGGCCTTGCGGTAGCTTAGGTGCCGGCTGTCGCCGCCGATCAGCACCGCCACGCGCGGGCGCTCCAGCCCGGCGAGGCGCGGGTCGGGCTCGGCTCGCGCCGCGGCGATCCGCTCCGCGGTGACGAGGTGGGGGGCGGTGAGGGTCGTGAAGACGCTCGGCCCCCGCAGATCGTCGTAGTCCGGCACCCAGATGAAGTCGGCGCTGTCCTGGCCCGTGCGCGGATCCTTCAGGAAGGCCGTAAAGGTGCGGCCCTCGGTGGCGCGCCGTACAGCGCGCATGTAGGGCACGGAGCGCCGCCCGGAGGCGATCACGATTTCGGGGAAGGGGCCGGCGAGCGCTCCCCTGCGCCGGTGCGGGCCCTGGCGCGGGTCGATCGGCCCCCACGGCGCCGTCCAGCCGAAGACGCCGTTGGCGGGCACCCGGCGCAATTCGTACGCGAGCCCCAGCGTCTCGGCGATGCCGACGCACTGGTTCTCGTCGCCGGCCTTGCCGTCGGTGACGATCCAGGCGCGGGTACCGGCGAGCGGGCCGGTCATCGACTCGGTCGGGGCGTGCACGCTCACCGGCCGGGCAGCTCGCGGCCGAGCCACTGGGCATAGATGTCGGCGATGGCCGCGATCCGGCGCCGTTCGTTGGCCGGGTCGTACCACGCGCCGCCATAGCTCGACGGCATCGCCGTGAGCTGCGGGTGGCGGGCGATCACGGCGCCGCCGCGATCGACGAGGAGCGCCTCGCCGTCGAGGTAGTCGCTCTGATTGCCGCCGCCGAGGCCGCCGCGCCCGACATTGCCGCCCACGTAGGCGCGCTGCGACAGGCCGGTGATGCGCACGACGAGGCGCGGGCCCCGGCCGCCGAGGCGGTCGGCGAGGCTGCGCCGCAGGGCCGCCGTCAGGTCAGCCCGGAGCGCCTCGGCCGGCAGGCCGCCGCCCTGAGCGAGCAGCGGACGCACGTCGACCTGCACGTCCGAGAAGGCGGGCGTCCAGTGGCCTGTGTCGGTGCCGGGCTGCGCCGCGACCGGGCCCGCGAGCGCCAGGGTGCCCGCGGCGAGAAGCGCGAGCCGTCTCAGCCAGGATCCAGCCATCGTCCCCTCAGCCGCCGTACCGGACGGCGACGACCTCGTAGGACTTGCCGCCGCCGGGGGTCGTCACCTCGACGGTGTCGCCCACGCCCTTGCCGATCAGCGCCCGGGCGATCGGCGAGGTGATCGAGACGCGGCCCGAGCGCACGTCGGCCTCGGGCTCGCCCACGATCTGGTAGGTCTTCTTCTCTTCCGTGTCCTCGTCCACGAGCTGCACGGTGGCACCGAACTTGATCTTGCTGCCCGAGAGCTTCGTGACGTCGATGATCTCGGCGCGCGCGATCATGCTCTCGAGTTCCATCACGCGGCCCTCGTTGTGGGACTGCGCCTCCTTGGCGGCGTGGTACTCGGCGTTCTCCGACAGGTCGCCGAGGGCGCGGGCCTCGGAGATCGCCTGGATGATGCGCTGACGCTCGACCTGCTGGCGGTGCTTCAGCTCTTCCTCGAGAGCGGCGTAACCGCGGGTCGTGATCGGAACCTTGTCTATGCTCATCGTCCCACGCCACAATGAATAGGCCCGGACGGGAGCGGCATCGCTCCCTCCGGGCCAGAGGTCGGATTCACGGTTCGCGGCCGGCGAGCCGGAGCGTCAGGCCGCGAAATATTCCTGCAGGGCGCGGACCTGGAGATCGCCTTCGAGGTAGGCACGGATCCCTTCGGCCGCGGCCATCGCGCCGGCTAGAGTGGTGTAGTACGGCACTTTATGCAAGAGGGCCGCCCGGCGCAGGGACCGGGAGTCCGAGAGCGCGCCGGCGCCTTCCGTGGTGTTGAAGACGAGTTGGATCTCGCCGTTCTTGATGGCGTCCACCACGTGCGGGCGGCCTTCCAGCACCTTGTTGATGCGCTCGGTCGGCACGCCGTTCTCGGCGAGGAAGCGCTGGGTGCCGCTCGTGGCGAGCACGGTGAAGCCGAGTTCGGCGAGCAGGCGCACCGCCGGCAGGATGCGCTCCTTGTCGCCGTCGCGCACCGAGACGAAGACCGCGCCGGCCTTCGGCACCTGCGTGCCGGAACCCAGCTGGCTCTTGGCGAAGGCGACGCCGAAGCCGGCATCCAGCCCGATCACCTCGCCGGTCGAGCGCATCTCGGGCCCGAGCAGCACGTCGACCCCGGGGAAGCGCGCGAAGGGGAAGACCGCCTCCTTCACGGCGATGTGCTGCAGCGTCTTCGGCTTCAGGCCGAAGCTCGCCAGCGCCTCGCCCGCCATTACGCGGGCGGCGATCTTGGCGATCGGCTCGCCGATCACCTTGGCGACGAAGGGCACCGTGCGGGAGGCGCGCGGGTTCACCTCCAGCACGTAGATCGTGCCGTCCTTGATCGCGTACTGCACGTTCATCAGGCCGCCGACCTTGAGGGCGAGCGCCATCGCCCTGGTCTGCCGCTCCAGCTCGGCGATGATCTCGGCGCTGAGCGAGCGCGGCGGCAGCGAGCAGGCTGAGTCGCCCGAGTGGATGCCCGCCTCCTCGATGTGCTCCATGATGCCCGCGATGTAGACGTCCTGCCCGTCGCAGACCGCGTCCACGTCCACCTCGACCGCGTCCGAGAGGTAGCGGTCGAACAGGAGCGGGCTCTTGCCCAGCACCGTGTTGATCTGCCCCGTCTTGTCGTTCGGGTAGCGCGACTTGACCTCGGAGGGGATCAGGCTCGGCAGGGTGTCGAACAGGTAGTCGGCGAACTGCGCCTCGTCGCGGATGATCGCCATGGCGCGGCCGCCGAGCACGTAGCTCGGGCGCACCACGAAGGGCAGGCCGAGGTCGGCCGCCACAAGCCGGCTCTGCTCGACCGAGTAGGCGATGCCGTTCTTCGGCTGCTTCATGCCGAGCTTGTCGAGGAGGCGCTTGAACTGGTCGCGGTCCTCGGCGAGGTCGATCGCGTCGGGCGAGGTGCCGAGGATCGGTACGCCGGCGGCCTCGAGTGCACGGGCGAGCTTGAGCGGGGTCTGCCCGCCGAACTGCACGATCACACCGTGCAGCGTGCCGGCCTGCCGCTCGGTCTCGATGATCTCGAGCACGTCCTCCTGGGTCAGCGGCTCGAAATAGAGCCGGTCGGAGGTGTCGTAGTCGGTCGAGACCGTCTCCGGGTTGCAGTTGACCATGATGGTCTCGTAGCCCGCGTCCGACAGCGCGAAGCAGGCGTGGCAGCAGCAATAGTCGAACTCGATGCCCTGGCCGATCCGGTTCGGGCCGCCGCCCAGGATGATGACCTTCTTCTTGTCCGAGGGCAGCGCCTCGTCCACGACCGTGCCGGCGAAGGGCGCCACGTAGGTCGAGTACATGTACGCGGTCGGCGACTTGAACTCGGCCGCGCAGGTGTCGATGCGCTTGAAGACCGGGCGCACCGCGAGCGCGCGGCGCTTCTCCCGCACCTCGGCCTCCTCCAGGCCCGCCAGCACCGCGAGGCGCGCGTCGGAGAAGCCCGCCGCCTTGAGCTGGCGGAAGGCGCCGGCCGTGCCGGGCAGGCCGTGGGCCCGCACCCGGTTCTCCAGATCGATAATGCCCTGGAGCTGCTCCAGGAACCAGGGGTCGATCTTGCAGGAGGCGTGCACCTCCGCGGCGCTGACGCCCAGGCGCAGCGCCTGGCCGACCTTCAGCAGGCGGTCCGGGGTCGGCGTGCCGAGCGCCGCCTTGATGGCGTTGTGGTCGTCGCCCTTGCCGAGGCCCTCGATCTCGATGTCGTCGAGGCCGGTGAGCCCCGTCTCCAGCGAGCGGAGCGCCTTCTGCAGCGATTCCGCGAAGCAGCGGCCGATCGCCATGGCCTCGCCCACCGACTTCATCGCGGTGGTCAGGGTCGGCTCGGCGCCGGGGAACTTCTCGAAGGCGAAGCGCGGGATCTTCGTGACGACGTAGTCGATCGTCGGCTCGAACGAGGCCGGCGTCGCGCCCCCCGTTATGTCGTTGGCGATCTCGTCCAGCGTGTAGCCGACCGCGAGCTTGGCCGCGACCTTGGCGATCGGGAAGCCGGTGGCCTTGGAGGCCAGCGCCGAGGAGCGCGAGACGCGCGGGTTCATCTCGATCACGATCATGCGGCCGGTGGCCGGGTCGATCGCGAACTGCACGTTCGAGCCGCCGGTCTCGACGCCGATCTCGCGGAGCACCGCGAGCGACGCGTCGCGCATCACCTGGTATTCCTTGTCGGTGAGCGTCAGCGCGGGCGCCACCGTGATCGAGTCGCCCGTGTGGACGCCCATCGGGTCGATGTTCTCGATGGAGCAGACGATGATGCAGTTGTCGTTCTTGTCCCGAACGACCTCCATCTCGTACTCCTTCCAGCCGAGCACGCTCTCCTCGATCAGCACCTCGTTCGTCGGTGAGGCGTCGATGCCGCGCTCCACGATGTCGAGGAACTCCTCCCGGTTGTAGGCGATGCCGCCGCCGGTGCCGCCCATGGTGAAGGACGGGCGGATGATGGCCGGCAGACCGACCTCGGCGAGCGCGATCAGCGCCTGGCCGAGCGCGTGCTCGCCGTAGCGCTTGCGCCGCTCGGATTCGCCCGCCGCCCACTTGTTCTCGAAAGCGGCGAGCGCGGCCTTGCGGGCCTCCGGCTCGGCATTAGCGGCCTCGATGCGGGCGACCTCGGCGAGGTACTTCTCGCGGTCGGCCTTCTTGGCCGCCGAGGCGTTGGCGAGCGCCGATTTCGGGGTCTCCAGCCCGATCTTGGTCATCGCGTCGCGGAAGAGGTGCCGGTCCTCGGCTCTGTCGATGGCTTCCGCCGTGGCGCCGATCATCTGCACGCCGAACTTCTCGAGCACGCCCATCTTCTGGAGCGAGAGCGCGCAGTTCAGCGCCGTCTGCCCGCCCATGGTCGGCAGGATCGCGTCGGGGCGCTCCTTCTCGATGATCTTGGCGACGACTTCCGGGGTGATCGGCTCGACATAGGTCGCGTCCGCCATGTCCGGGTCGGTCATGATGGTCGCGGGGTTCGAATTGACGAGGACGATGCGGTAGCCCTCCTCGCGCAGCGCCTTGCAGGCCTGGGTCCCCGAGTAGTCGAACTCGCAGGCCTGGCCGATGATGATCGGGCCCGCACCGACGATCAGGATCGAGGAGATATCGGTGCGCTTGGGCATGCTCGGCCTTCTGTCACGGGCACGCGCCCGGTCGCGCACGGTCCCCCGATGGGGCCACGCGGTCGGGCGCGATGGTCGGAATGTCGTTGAGACGCGCGTTTACACGCGACGCCTCGGGTTTGGGAAGGGCGGTGACGGAGCGCCGGGATCATCCCCTGTGCGCGGCGCATGCAAGCACCGTGCACCGATGGTCTCACGGCACCCGTACCCAGCCCTGGCCCATCAGCCGCTCCTGGGGCCGGAAGCGGGCCTTGTAGTCCATCTTGCGGGAGCCCTCGACCCAGTAGCCGAGATAGAGATACGGCAGCCCGAGCGCGCGGGCGCGGGCGATGTGATCGAGGATCATGAAGGTGCCGAGCGAGCGGTGCGCCTCGGCAGGATCGTAGAACGAGTAGACCATCGACAGGCCGTCGGCGAGCACGTCGGTCAGGCAGTAGGCCACCGGCGGCCCGCTGCCGCGGCCGTTGATCGCCGTGTCGGGCCCACGGCGGCGATAGGCCACCAGATGCGTGTCGACGTGGCTGTCCTCGATCATCATGGCGTAGTCGAGCACGGTCATGTCGATCATGCCGCCGTCGCCGTGGCGCGCGTCGAGGTAGCGCCGGAACAGGGCGTACTGCTCGGAGGCCGGCCGGTTCGGTTCGGCCGCGCCGACGAGATCCTCGCTGCGGGCGAGGATGCGCCGCTGGCTCGCCGAGGGCGCGAAGTCGTCCACCACCACCCGCACCGAGATGCAGGCCCGGCAGGACTCGCAGGCCGGCCGGTAGGCGATGGTCTGCGAGCGGCGAAAGCCCCCCTGCGTCAGGATCTCGTTGAGGTCGCGCGCACGCCGCCCGACGAGATGGGTGAAGACCTTCCGCTCCTCCTGCCCCGGCAGGTAGGGGCAAGGGGAGGGCGCCGTGAGGTAGAATTGCGGGGTATCGCGCGGGTGGCTCGTCACGCGTCAGATCGCCTCGGGCGACCCGGCGGCAGCGCCGGGCCGATGCTCAAGTGTAACGCCCGTCCGCCGTCGCTCAATGGGGCGAGAGGGTTGCCGAACATATTTCTCGGCTCCCCGCGGTCGCAGTCCGATCGACCGCCTCAACCGGCCCGCACGACCGCGAGGCCGAGCAGGAGGTCGTGGCCGAGGCGCCGGTCGCTGCGCATCAATCCGAACATCATGTCGACGAACCAGAGCAGGAACGTCGTGATCGCCACGTAGAACAGCAGGGCGTGCACCGCCGCCGTGAGCATGTCGACAGGGCGCCCGCTCTCGGGTGCGACCACGCGCAGGCCCATCATCCGCATGCCGAGCGTGCTCTGGCGCGATCCGCCGACCGTGATCGCGCTGTAGATGATGCCGCTCGCCGGCAGCACGGCGAACAGGGTCCAGCCGAGGCCGAAGGTGACGAGGCCGATCACGGCGATCGCCAGCCAGAGCAGCAGCGAGAAGCCGAAGATGAAGACGATGTCGAGGAGGTAGGCGCAGAAGCGCGCGCCGAGGCTGGCGCGCACGGCCGGCAACGGCACCGGCGGCAGGTAGCCGGGCGCGTCGTAGCGGGGGGCGTAACCGGGGCGGGGGCTCTGCATGGTGTCGCATCCTCGCGCGGCGGGATTCTTTTCGGAGGATGAGGTGGGGAGGGCAGGCGCCGTGCTCAAGATCCCCGCCGCCGCTCTCCCTCCCCGCAGAGGGGGGAGGCGAGGCCGCAGGGCGCGCGGCCGCCGCTTCGGAGCAGGGTGCGACCCTCACCGCTCGCCGGGATCGGCTTCCGCCGCGTCCGGCGTGTCGAGGTAGAACCGCTTGAGAAGGTAGAGCGAGGCCCCGCTCAGATTCTGGCGGTCCGTCGTGATACCCGCGATCTCCGTATCTGCGCCGAAGCGGCAGAGCGCCCAGTGCGGGCGAGGTCCGACCGCGTAGTCGATCCGCACGCTGTCGGGCGTCGCGCCCGCGCCGGCGCGCAGGATGCGCAGGCCTGTTTCCGCGGGAACCAGGGCCGGCACGGCGCGGCGGCAGAGGGCGACGCGCTCGCGCTGCAGGCTGTTCTCGCAGGTGGCCAGGCCGGCCAGGAGGCCCGCGAGCGTCGCCGCGCCCACGAAGCCGGCGCGCAGGCCCGGGCTCACGCTCCGGCGCGCAGGTGCTCGGCGACGCGCGGCGCGTAGTAGGTCAGCACCCCGTCCGCGCCCGCGCGCTTGAAGGCCAGCAGGCTCTCCAGCATGGCCCGGTCGCCGTCGAGCCAGCCGTTGCGGGCCGCGCCCTCCAGCATCGCGTACTCGCCGGAGACCTGATAGGCGAAGGTCGGCACGCCGAACTCGTCCTTCACCCGCCGGATGATGTCGAGATAGGGCAGGCCGGGCTTCACCATCACCGAATCCGCGCCCTCTGCCAGATCGAGCGCGACCTCGCGCAGGGCCTCGTCGGAATTGCCCGGGTCCATCTGGTAGGTGCGCTTGTCGCCGACGAGCGCCGCCTTGGTGCCGATCGCGTCGCGGAACGGCCCGTAGAAGGCGCTGGCGTACTTGGCCGCGTAGGCCATGATCTGCACGTCGAGGAAGCCCGCCTTGTCGAGCGCCGCCCGGATCGCGCCGACGCGCCCGTCCATCATGTCGGAGGGCGCGATGATGTCGGTGCCGGCCTCGGCCTGGATCAGGCTCTGCTCCACGAGGAGCGCCACGGTCTCGTCGTTGAGGATCGCTCCCTCTTCGAGGAGGCCGTCGTGGCCGTGGCTGGTGTAGGGGTCGAGCGCGACGTCGGTCATCACGCCGATCTCCGGCACCGCGCGCTTGACCGCCCGCACGGCCCGGCAGACGAGGTTGTCACGGTTCAAGGCCTCGGAGCCCGTGGGGTCGCGCAGGGTCGCCTCGGTGTAGGGGAAGAACGACACGGCCGGGATGCCGAGCCGGGCCGCCCGCTCCGCATCGCGCACGATTTCGTCCACGCTCAGGCGCTCGACGCCCGGCATCGAGGCGATCGGCTCGCGCCGTCCCTCGCCCTCGATCACGAAGAGCGGCCAGATCAGGTCGTCGACGGTGAGCGTGTTCTCGCGGATCAGCCGGCGTGACCACGCGGCCTTGCGGTTGCGGCGCGGGCGCTGGGTGATGGCGAGGCCGGGGCGGGCCGTGGTCCGGGCCGCCTCGACGGCGAGCGGGCGCGGTTCGGGCGTGTCGTGCGACATCTCGGGTCACCGGAAACGATGGAATGCCTGAGGCCTTCAGCGGGGCCTAGCATATCCGCCGGACCTGTCGAAGCCTCTGGCCGCGAGCCTGCCCCGCGGTTGACGCGAGCCCGGGGGCGCCCTCTAAGCGGGCCGGGCGCGCGGAGGCAGGTGGAACAGCAAGGTGATGCGCATGCAGGCACGCGGACGCGAGCCCGATCTCGGCGGGGACCGCATCGAGCGGAGCGCCACGGCCCGCAAATCCACCTGGGACACGGCGCTGATCTGGTTCATGCGCGTCACCGCCCTGATCTGGCTCGCCAAGGGCGTCTGGTCCTGGATCCAGATCCTCGACGCGTGGCCGGGAGGCCGGCCCTTCGAGGCCGAGCCCTTCGGGCGGCAGGCCGCGATCGTCTACTTCGCGGTGATCGACGCGACCGCGGCGATCGGGCTCTGGCTGACCAGCGCCTGGGGTGGCGTGATCTGGCTGTTGGCCGTCACCTCCTCGGTGACGCTCGCGCTGCTCACGCCGCTGCTGCTGCCGATGCCGGTGGCGTTGATCGGCGCACAGATCAGTATTGTGCTGATCTACTTCCTCCTGTCTTGGTCGGCAGCGCGCGAGGTGCGGTAAACGGAAAGTTGTCGCGACCCTTCAGTTTGCGTTTACCCATAGAAGTAAATCGCCAATTCATCCTGTCGCTTAAACCGCCTTTCATTCCCGGCACCTAGGTTGAACCCATAAGCGGCGCCGGACAGCGGCGGCCGGCACAACCGGATCAGGCGAGGCAGAGGATGAAGACCCAGGCGACCAAGGCGATCGAGACCGCCGCCCCCGAGGTTCTGCCGGCGGCGGGCGCCTACCTCGAGGCCCTGCATCTGGTGGAGCGGCTGCACCGCCGCCTCCTCGACGTGATCAAGGACGAGTTCGAGCGCCGGGGCCGCGAGGACGTCAACAGCGTCCAGGCGCTGCTGCTCTACAACATCGGCGACAAGGAGCTCACCGCGAGCGAGCTGCGCACCAAGGGCTACTATCTCGGCTCGAACGTTTCCTACAACGTGAAGAAGCTGGTCGAGCTGGGCTTCCTGCACCATGCCCGCTCGAAGACGGACCGGCGCGCCGTGCGGATCTCGCTGACCGACAAGGGCCGCGCGATCCACGACATCATCCAGGGCCTCTACGACAAGCATGCCCGCACGATCGCGCCGATCGGCGGTATCTCGGAGGACGATTTCGGCCGCCTCAACGTCGCGCTGGGCCGCCTGGAGCGCTTCTGGACCGACCAGATCCGCTACCGCCTCTGATCGCTCGGGGCCGGAACGCATCGGGGGCCGGGGCGCGTCAAGCGTCCCGGCCCCCGATGCGTTCGCACAACGAGAAAGGGCGCCGCCTCCGGAGAGGCGGCGCCCCGACGGGCCGCTTCAGCGGCCGTCGGCTCAGTTGAAGGTGTCGATCTCAGCCGATTCGTAGCTGGTGACTTCCATGCCGACG
>NZ_LSIX01000963.1:0-823 GCF_001556475.1 Methylobacterium sp. CCH5-D2
GCAGATGGACGGCGTCGTCGCGTACGCGGCGAGCCGGGGCCTGCAGGTGATCCTGGAGCCGCACAATTTCGGCTCCGGCTACGGCCATCCGGTCGGCAGCGCCGAGACGCCCGACAGCGCCTTCGCGGACCTGTGGAGCCGCCTCGCGCGCCACTACGCCGGCAGCCCCAACGTCATCTTCGGCCTGATGAACGAGCCGCACCAGCAGACGGCGCAGCAATGGCTCGGCTCGGCCAACGCGGCGATCGCGGCGATCCGTGCGGGCGGCGCCGGCCAGCAGATCCTCGTGCCCGGCAGCTACTGGACGGGCGCCCACAGCTGGGTCAGCACCGACAACGACACCGTGATCGGCCCCGGCATCCGCGATCCGCTCGGCAACTTCGCCTTCGAGGTGCACCAGTACCTCGACAGCGACAGCTCGGGCACGCACGCCAACGTGGTCTCGGCGAACATCGGCGTCGAGCGGCTGACCGCGGTCACCCAGTGGGCGGAGGCGACGGGCAGCCGCCTGTTCCTGGGCGAGTTCGGGGTCGCGCAGGATCCGGTGAGCCTGGCCGCGCTCGCCAACATGGTGGCCTACATGAAGGCGCACCCGGTCTGGGAGGGCGCGACCTACTGGGCGGCGGGCCCGTGGTGGGGCGACTACATGTTCTCGATCGAGCCGACCGGGCTCGGCACCGGCAGCGTGGTCGATCGCCCGCAGATGGACGTGCTCGAGGCCTTCCTGGGCGCTGTCTTTGGCGAGATCAGGACGGGCGGCACGGGCGGCGACCTGCTCTACGGCGGCGCCGGCAACGACAGCCTCAAGGGCGGCGACGGCACC
>NZ_LSIX01000964.1:0-9072 GCF_001556475.1 Methylobacterium sp. CCH5-D2
GTGAAGATCAACATCCACGAGCAGATCTTCGCCTGGCGCAAGGTGCTGGCCGAGGCGCGCGAGCTGCCGCTCGTCAAGCGCGCGATGATGTCGGCGGCCGGCAAGGTCCTGTCCCATCCGGCGCTGTACCGCACCGCGATCCGCACGGCGGATTCGGCCCTGAAGGTGCTGCCGCGCTTCGTCGTCTACAACCCGCTCAACACCTGGACGCAGGGCCGCGAGATGCCGCCGGTCCCCAAGAGCACCTTCCACGACTGGTACGCCGCCAACCATCCGGCGCCCGCGGAGGACCCCACCAGCCCGGAGGCGAAGCCGTGAGCGCAGACGACGTCGTGAGCCCTCGCGACACCATCCTGGCCCGCATCCGCGCCAACCGGCCGGCGGGCGAGCACCCGCGGCCGGACGTGCCCCGCTTCCCCGTGCTGCACGCGGGCCGGCCGCTGGAGCCGGACGATTACGTGGGCGTGTTCGAGACCAACCTGAAGGCGATGGGCGGCAAGCCCGCGCCCGAGGACGCGGACGACCTCGCCGCCCTGGTGCGCCGGCTGTTCCCGAAGGCCGGCGTCGTGGCCTCCCGGGTCCCGGAACTGGCCGGGGACATCGACGTCGCGGCCTGCCGCCCGCAGGACCTCGCCGGGGTCGACGTGGCGGTGGTGCGCGCCGCCTTCGCCATCGCCGAGACCGGCTCGATCCTGCTGAGCGAGGCGGAGCTCGGGGTCAACGCGCTCGCCTACCTCGCCCAGCACCTCCTCGTCCTGCTCGACCCCGCCGACATCGTGGCCTCGACCCAGGACGCCTATCACCGCCCCGAGTTCAAGGAGCGGCGCTACGCCGCCTTCCATACCGGCCCCTCGGCCACCGCCGACATCGAGGGCGTGCTGATCCACGGCGCGCAGGGCGTGCGCTCGCTCACCGTGGCGATGCGCCCCCGGGCCTGACCGGGCCCCTCACGATCCTCCCAACCCAGCCGCCACCACGAGGACAGACCGATGACGAAGCGTGCCCACACCGCGCGGGGCGTGGCCCTGCTCGAGAACCCCGTCACCAACAAGGGCACGGCCTTCACCCTGGCCGAGCGCGCGACCCTCGGCCTCGAAGGGCTGCTGCCGCCCTCGGTGGAGGATCTCGACCGGCAGGCGGAACGGGCGGAGAGCCACCTCGCCGCCAAGCCGAACGACCTCGAGCGCTACATCTACCTCACGGGCCTGCTCGACCGGAACGAGACCCTGTTCTACCGCGTGGTGATGGCGGACCCGATGCGGTTCCTGCCGATCGTCTACGATCCCACGGTCGGCGAGGCCTGCCTCAAGTTCGGCCACATCTTCCGCCGCGCCCGCGGGATGTACGTCTCGCTCGAGCACAAGGGCCGCATCGCCGAGGTGCTGCGCAACTGGCCGGTGAACGACCTGCGCTTCATCTGCGTCTCCACCGGCGGACGCATCCTCGGCCTCGGCGATATCGGGGCCAACGGCATGGGCATCCCGATCGGCAAGCTCCAGCTCTACACCGCCTGCGCCGGCGTCCCGCCCGAGACCCTGCTGCCGCTGCTGCTCGACATCGGCACCACCAATGCGGCCCTGCGCGCCGACCCGCTCTATCTCGGCCTGCGCCGCGAGCCGCCCCCGACCGAGGAGCTCGACGCCTTCGTGGACGAGTTCGTGGCGGCGGTGCAGGAGGTCTTCCCCGGCTGCTGCATCCACTTCGAGGACTGGAAGGGCACGGACGCGATCCGCTACCTCGCCCGCTACCGCGACCGGGTGCTCTGCTACAACGACGACATCCAGGGCACCGCGAGCGTGACGCTGGCCGGGCTCGCCACCGCGCTCCAGATCAAGGGCGAGTCCCTGGCCGACCAGCGCATCCTCTTCCTCGGAGCGGGCTCGGCCGGCATCGGCATCGCCAACCTGATCGTCTCGGCGCTGGTCGAGGAGGGCCTGTCGGAGGCGGACGCGCGCGGCAAGATCTCCCTGTTCGACATCGACGGGCTGATCGAGCCCAAGCGCAAGGACCTCTCGCCCGAGCAGAAGGTCTACGCCCACGACGCGAAGCCGTCCGACGACCTCCTCGCCACCGTGAAGGCGCTCAAGCCGAGCGTGCTGATCGGCGTCTCGACGAAGGGCGGCGCCTTCACCCGCGAGATCGTCGAGGCCATGGCCGAGATCAACGAGCGGCCGATCATCTTCCCCCTGTCGAACCCGACCGAGAAGGCCGAGGTCTCGGCCGAGGACGCCTTCACCTGGACCGGGGGGAAGGTGCTCTACGCGGCGGGCGTGCAGTTCCCGGACGTGGAGCTCGACGGCAAGACCTACCATCCGGGGCAGGCCAACAACTTCTACATCTTCCCGGCGGTGGGACTCGCGGTCTACGCGACGCGGCCGGAGCGGATCACCGACGCGATGTTCATCGAGGCGGCCCGCGCCAGCGCCGACCAGGTCGGGTCCGACCTGCGCGACAAGGGCATGCTGTTCCCGTCCCAGCGCAACATCCTGGAGACCGAGATCACCACCGCGGCCCGGCTCGCCGAGTGGATCTTCGACCAGGGCAAGGCCACGGTCGAGCGCCCCGCCGACATCCGGGCCTGGCTCGAGGGGATGATCTACCGGCCGGCCTATGCCGAGCAGGTGGAGGCATGATCGGCACCATCACCCAGGCGCTGGCCCCCGTGGTCTTCGTGACGGTGCTCGGCTGGATCGCCGGGCACTGGCGCGTCCTTCCCGAGAGCGCCGGCGCCGTGCTCTCGGGCTTCGTCGTCCGCTTCGCCCTGCCCATCAACCTGTTCCTCGCCGCAGCGGCGATGGACCCGAAATCCGTGCTGAACGGGCCCTACCTGGCCACCATCGCGATCGGGTTCATGGCCATCTGGGCCATAGGCCTCGCGCTCGGCTACCGCAGGGGACACACGCTCCCCGAGGCAGCCATGCGGGGCGTGACGACGTCCTGCCCGAACGTGGGCTATTGCGGGCCGCCGGTGCTCGTCGCCGCGGTCGGCTCGTCCGGCATGCTGACGGTGGTCGTCGGCAACCTGATGGCGGCGCTCGTGATGATCCCCCTGACCCTCGTCCTGCTCGAGGGCGGCGCGGGCATCGGGAAGTCCCTCCGCAGCGCTCTCGTCAAGCCGCTGGTCCTGCTCCCCCCGGTCGGACTGGTCATCGCCTTCTCCGGCCTGCACCTCCCCGACCTCGTCCGGAACGCGGCCGACGAGATCGGCCGCTCGGCCGGCGGCGTCGCGCTCTTCGCCCTCGGCTTCATCCTCTCGGGCATCGAGCCGCGGATCAACCGGCAGACCCTGCTCAATGTCGGGCTGAAGAACATCCTCCAGCCGCTCGCGATGGTGGGACTCGGGTTCGCGTTCGGCCTGCGGGGCGACCTCCTCAAGGAGGTCCTTCTCCTGGGCGTCCTGCCGGCGGCCACCATCGCCCCGGCCCTCGCGCTGGCGCACGAGACCTACGCCCGGGAAGCTGCCCGCAGCGTCCTCGTGAGCACCGTCCTCGCGCTGCCGGGCATCGCGGCCGGCATCGCGATCGCCGGCCTGATGTGACCGGTCCGACGTGACCGGCCCGACGGGATCGCCCGCGGTCGGGCGGTCACGTCCGCCGTCCCCGGGGCGGCCAGCTCGTCCAAGGAGTCGTTCGATGTCGAAGAAGGTCGGCCAGGTCATCGTCGAGGCGCTCGAGGAGGCCGGCGTCAGGCGGTGCTACGGCATCGTCGGCGACACGCTCAACCAGATCTCGGACCCGATGCGGGCGAGCGGCCGCATCGCCTGGGTCCACGTGCGCCACGAGGAGGCGGGCGGCTTCGCGGCCGGCGCCGAGGCGCTGCTCACCGGCACGCTCACGGCCTGCGCCGGGACCTGCGGGCCGGGCAGCCTGCACTTCATCAACGGCCTCTTCGAGAGCCACCGCAACCGCGCGCCGGTCATCCTGATCGCCACGCAGGTGGCGAGTTCCGAACTCGGCGTCGACTTCCCGCAGGAACTCGACCTGCGCCAGATCTACAGCACCTGCAGCGTCTTCTGCGAGGAGCTGCGCGCGCCGAGCGAGGCGCGGCGCCTCACGGTGCTGGCCGCGCAGGCGGCGCTGACGAAGCGCGGCGTCGCCGTGCTGATCGTGCCCGGCGACATCGCGGCGATGACGACGGACGACGCGGTGCCCTACCGCGTGCACGCGCCGGCCAGCATGCGCCTGCCGCTCCAGGCCGACCTCGACCGGCTCGCCGAGATCCTGAACGCGGGCCGCAAGGTCGCGGTCTACGCGGGCGCCGGCGCCGCCGGCGCGCACGACGAGGTCGTCGATCTGTGCCGCCTGCTCCAGGCGCCCCTGGTCCACACCTCCCGCGCGAAGGATTTCCTCGAATACGACAATCCCTACAATGTCGGCATGACCGGATTGATCGGGGTCCGCTCCGGCTACCACGCCGTCAGCACCTGCGACACGCTGCTGCTCATCGGGGCCGACTTCGCGTGGCGCCAGTTCTATCCCGACAAGGCCCGGGTCATCCAGATCGACCACGAGCCCGCTCATCTCGGCCGGCGCCACCCCGTCGAACTCGGCGTCGTCGGGGACGCGGCGCCGACCCTGCGGCTGCTCCTGCCTCTGCTGAAGGCCAAGACGGACAGCCGCTTCCTCGACGACTGCCTCGCGATCGCGCGCGATGTCCGCGAGAGCCTGGAGCGGGAGGAGCGGCCGGGTCGCGACGGCCTGATCCATCCCCAGCAGGTCGCCGCCCTCGTCGGCCGCCACGCGAGCGAGGACGCGGTGTTCACGGCCGACGGCGGAAGCCCCATGGTCTGGCTTCTGCGCCACGTCGCCGTGAACGGGCGGCGGCGCACGCTGCTCAGCCTGCTGCACGGAACGATGGCGAACGCCATGCCGATGGCGCTGGGCGCGAAGAAGGCCCTGCCGGAGCGGCAGGTCATCGCCTTCAGCGGCGACGGCGGCATCGCGATGCTGCTGGGCGACCTGCTGACCGCGGTTCAGGAGGAGATCCCGATCAAGGTCGTGGTGTTCAACAACGGCACCCTGGGCTTCGTGGAGATGGAGATGAAGGTCGAGGGTCTGCTCGACACCTGGACCAAGCTGAAGAACCCCGACTTCGCCCTGCTGGCCAGGGTCGTCGGCTTCGCCGGCTGGCGGGTCGAGCACGCCGACGACCTCGAACCGGCCGTGCGCGCCTTCCTGGACCACGACGGCCCGGCGCTTCTCGACGTGCGGGTGAACGGGATGGAACTCGTCATGCCGCCCGTCATCGAGGCGTCGCAGGCCGTCTCGACGGCCCTCTACGCCGCCAAGGCGACCCTGAGCGGCCGGGTCGGGGACGTGGTCGAACTCGCCCGGAGCAACTTCCTAGATTGATGGCGTCGCGGCGCGAAGGGCCGGCGCCGGGCCGGCCGCCGCCAGGACGGCCGCCGCCAAGACGGCAAGCCGAGAGGGCGACAAGCCGAGAGGGCGACAGGCGGGCGCCGGATGGGCGCGATCGCGGAGGTCGGGCCCGCCGGCCGCGCGCTCAGATCCCGCCGAGTTGCTGGGTCAGCTTCAGGAAGCGGAGGATCACCGGATCGCGCTCGCCGCGGCGCGTGGCGATGGCGATGGGCGCCGAGAAGGGGGCGTCCGCGATCGGGCGGTAATCGACCTCGTCGGGGTGGATCTGGCTCAGCGAGGCGGGCGTCAGCGTCACGCCGAGGCCGGCGGCGACGAAAGCGAGCGCCGTCGCCTTCTCGGGCGCCTCGACGCGGATGCGCGGCGTGAAGCCGGCGCTGAAGCAGCGCTGGATGATCGCGTCGTAGAGGCCGGGCGCGAGGAAGCGCGGCCAGAGCACGAAGGGCTCCTCGGCGAGGTCGGCGATGCCGATCTGCGCCGCCTGCCGCAGGCGGTGCTCCGGCGGGAGCGCGATCCGCATCTCCTCCTCCGCCAGGACCCGGATGGTCAGGTCGGACGGCGCCTCGATCGGGGGGCGGATCAGCGCGATGTCGTCGGTGCCCGCGCCCAGGGCGGAGCAGAGTTCGTCGGTCGGCGCCTGCCTCAGCGTCAGCTCGACCGCCGGCAACTCGCGCCGCCAGAGGCGGACCAGAGCCGGGATCATGGGATGGAAGGAGATGCCCGGGGTGAAGCTGACCGTCAGCTCCCCGATCTCGCCTTGTCCGACCCGTTCGATCTGCTGGCGCGTCTCCTGGGCCATGGCCAGGACCGAACGGGCGCTCTCGAGCAGGATCCGCCCGGCATCGGTGAGTTCCACGTCGCGGGCATGGCGGATGAACAGCTTGTGGCCGTATTCCTCCTCGAGCCGCATGATCAGCTGGGAGAGGGGCGGCTGCGAGATCCCGAGCTTGTGCGCGGCGCGCCGGAAATTCCGCTCCTCGGCGAGCGTCGCGAAATAGAGCAGATGCCGGAAGTCCACGAAGCTTCTCCCTGACCAAATGCTGTGCGGCACACGCCGTCCCGTTCGACCCGTCGGGACAGCCGGCCTGCAGGACCTGCGATCAGTCGATGCAGTCTACGGACGGGCCGACCCGGTCCTCGCGTACGCATGCGGGGACCGCATCGCGCTCAGGCGTGCTCGGCGACGGCGCGGCATCGCTGCCGTCCGGGCAGGCGCTCGCCTGCTTCAGGTACGCCACGAACTCGGACACGATGACGCGCTGGTCGGTGGTGCGCGTGGCGAGGCTGAGCGGAACCCGCAGGGACAGGCCGTCGATCCGCCGCCGCATCGTGCAGCCGAGGGAGAGCCGTCCGAGCGAGGCCGGGACGACCGCCAGCCCGACGCCGGCCGCCACGAAGCTCAGGAGGCTGATCAGTTGCGGGACTTCCTGGACGATCCGCATCGTGACGCCCGCGCGCACGAAGGCGCTGATCATCGTATCGTACAGCGTCGGGCTCAGGTCCCGACGGAACATGACGAAGGGCTCGTCCATGAGGTCGGCGGCCGAGAGCGCGGACCGCTCCGCGAGGGGATGAGCCGGCGGAAAGATGAGGGCCATCTCCTCCTCGAAGAGGACTTGGCAGTCGAGTGTGGCGCAGGGAACCTGCATGGGCCGCATGAACGCCGCGTCGAGGCGGCCGTCGGACAGGCTGTCGCAGAGATCCTGGCTGTCGCCATCCGAGAGCACGAGATCAATGCCCGGCCTGATCTGCCGGTAGGCCTGGATGGCCGCCGGGATGAACGGGTTGAACGCTGTCGAGTCCGCCAGACCGATCCGCAGAGTCCCGATCTCGCCGCGCGCGCCCCTGTTCACCCGGTCGGGCAGCGCCTCGGCCTCGCCGAGCATCTTGACGGCGGCCTGTCTCAGCACCTGTCCGGCGCGCGTCAGCTCCAGGGTGTGGGGCCGACGCACGAAGAGCCGCGTCTTGAGATCGTTCTCCAGGGCGCGCATGGACCGTTCGAGACTGGCTTGGCCGAGATCCAGGCGACTCGCGCTAAGCTTGTAATTACAAGTTTCTACAACCGTAAGAAAATATCGCAGATGTCTGACTTCCATGTCTGACTCCAGGAACCGGACATTGGGTCCGGCAGCGGGTCTATTAGGCCAGAAGTCATTTCACATTCAACAGAGGCCAAGTTTTAGGCCGGAACGAACGTGTGAGCGCCACGATTATTTCACTGCGAGCGTTAATGTGGCGGCCTGGATTCGAGCGACGAGCGGGCACGAGGGGTGGGAACGTTGCCGGGTCCGGGATATGCCGTTCGCATCGTCTCACGGCCGGCTTCGTCCGCAGGGAAATCCGGCGCCGCGCAGTGCGCGTCGCGTTCGCGCCGGCCGGATCGGCCGGCGCGAACCACGGAACATGCGCGACCCGCCGCGGGACAGGCGCGCCGTTCTCAGCGCGCGCGCAACCGGCGCGGCTTCACGATCGTGGATTGCTTGCCCTTCGGGGCCCGGTATGCGCGACGCGGCCGACCGTTGCCCTCCGCGGCCGCATTGCGGTCGAGCCCGTCACCCGGGCTGTCCATCTGGGCAAGCTGGATATAGCCCCGGTTACCCGAGTGCTCGTTGGCCTGAACGGCCGAGTAGCCGCCGACAAGGATCAGGGCCGCGAATGCGAAGGCCTTCATATCGGGATGTCATCCTCTTCCAATGCTGAGCCCGAAGCTGCCCCTCCGGCACGCTCTCCTGTTGAGCTAGGCTCCGTCGGAGCAGCGCAAAGGTCTCAGCAGACCGAAAGCCGATATGATCTGCAGCGGAATTCGATTGGTCTGAGTATCTGGACGCGTATGCCGGGCGCGGCCTGGACGGAACGCCAGCGCTCTCCCCCGATGCACGCCGACGGGGCGCAGGCGGTGGCCGCCTGTTTCGAGCGCGTCCTGTCGCGGGCGCCGAAGGTCGACCGGACGCCGGGCGGCCGAGGAGAGGCGTGTCCGGCCGGCCTCTCGCCGAACTGGCTGGCCAGGGAGCGTGCGGGTCCCCGTCCGGTCGGACGGGTCGTCCCGGGCGCGGCCTCAGCAGTCGGCGACGTTGACGGCGAGCCCGCCGAGCGAGTCGCAGATCACCGCGTCGCGGACCGCGCCGTCGTCGAGCCCGGCGAGGATGCGGTCGGCGGCGTCCCGGCGACCTCCCGCCGGCCGTGGCGGCGCGGCGGAAGATCCCCGGGCGGCGCTCAGACGATGTCGGCGGCCGTCACCGTCGGCGTCGTGCCGCCGCCGCCCTGGAGGATCAGGCCGGCATCGGCGCGCCCGTCGCCGGTCTCGTCCACGAACAGGTAGCCGTCCGCGCCGGCCGTCCCGCTCGTGACGTAGGCGTAGGTGCGGCCCGTCAGGAGCACGTCGGCGAAGGCGCGGGCGCTGTCGAAATCGGTCACGACGCTGCTGGTGCCGGTCACGAAGTTCTGGTCCGTGCCGTCCTGCCCGAGATCGAGCCTGTCGGTGCCGGAGAGGAAGTTCGCGATCCGGTCGGCCGTCGTCGCGCTCAGGCCCGTGTCGCCCTGGCCGATGACGAAGACGTCGGCTCCGCCCGCGGCGACGAGGCTGTCCGCGCCCGCGCCGCCCACGATGGTGTCGGCGGCCCCCGAGCCGATGATCGTGTCGTTGCCGGCACCGCCGCTGAAGCGCGAGCCGGCCGCCGCGCCCGTGCCGACGATCAGG
>NZ_LSIX01000965.1:0-7692 GCF_001556475.1 Methylobacterium sp. CCH5-D2
AAAGCAGACCTCTCCCTATGGGAGAGGGGACCCGCGCTTCGTCCTGAGACGATGCCTCAAACCGAACCCATCAACCGGAAACGATATGAGAGGCTCCGGGCGCCCGCGGCGTCCCGCCCCCGCTCAGTCCTCGACCATCCGCCGGAGCCGGCCCCGGCGCAGGCCGACCTGCCGGCCGCCGCCGCGCACGAGCGCCCCGTCCTCCTCGAGCTGCGAGAGGGTGCGCGAGACGGTCTCGATGGTGAGGCCGAGATGATCGGCGATGTCGCGCCGGGTCATCGGCAGCGCGAAGGTCCCGGTTCCGCCCAGGCGCTCGTCGACCTCCATCAGGAACGCGGCGACGCGCTCCAGGGCCGAGCGGCGTCCGAGCAGCAGCGTGAGGTCCTGGGCGAGCCGCAGGTCGTTCGTCGCCAGGTCCCAGAGGCGGCACGCCACCTCGGCGCTGCGGGCCGCCGCCAGCTCGACCTGCCGCCGCCGGAAGATCAGCACCTTCGTCTCCGCGAGGGCCTCGGCCGTGTGACGGTGCGCCAGGCCCTGCTCGAAGCCGAACAGGTCGCCCGGGAGATGGAAGCCGGTGATCTGGCGGCGGCCGTCGCTCAGAACCTTGTGCGTGCGCACCGCGCCCTCGATCACTCTGTAGACGAACTCGGCCTCCTCGCCCTCGCCGTAGACCTCCTCCTCGCGCGCGTATGAGAACGGCGTTCCGATGATGTCCGGGCAGCCCGCGAACAGGGCGCAGCCGTGGGCGGGGGCGTGCAGGCCGGCGGCGTGCGCGGACGCCGGTGCAGGCATCGGCGGCGTGAACTCGGTGGTCATGGCGGCGCTCCTCACCCATCGGGGATGGGGGGAGAGTGGCCGCCCCGCGGAGGCCGCGAAATTCCGGACGCTCCCCTAAGCAGGTTCGCGTAAGGGTTGTTACGTAGCTGCGCGGCGGGCCCGTCGTTGCCATGTCGGACGCGGCCATGTCGGACGCGGCCATGTCGGACGCGGCCATGTCGGACGCGGCCACGTCGGACGCGGCAGGTCCGAAGCATCCGGCTCGCGCACGCCGCGGCGTTGATCTGCCGCAAGGCCCCCGCTCCCGGATCGGGCTCGATGCCGACGACGGGACAGCAACGGGACAGCGACGGGACGGGCACGATGCCGGCCGAGAGACCTCCGGACACGTATCGGATCTTCCAGCACCGGCGCGAGCCGGGGCTGTGCTGCGCCGTCCGCGAGGCCATGCTGATCCCGTACTTCGTCCGCCCGGGCGCCTGGGATTTCGGTGCGCGCGTGCGCGAGGGCGACAGCCTGCCCATCGGTTTCCAGCCCGTCCCGGCGCGGGAGGCCACGGCGGCGTTCGGCTACTACCTCTTCCACCATCCCTGCGAGACGCTGGCGCGGGCGGATTTCCGGCACTGGACGCGGGAGGGCCCCCGCCGGCTTGCGCCAGATCAAAGCTGAGCGGGACCGCCTCTCCCAGCATCGGGGCAGCCGGGATGGGGAAAGCGCGCGCCGTGCCCCACGCGCCGCGCCCTGGGCCATTCCGCGCAAGCCGCCGCGCCCGCGAAGTCCTGCGGCGGGCTGCTCGCCGCGCGGGGCGGCGTGCCGGGACCGCGCGACGGCGGCAGCTTGCCCGATGGGTTGGCGGCTCGACCCGAGACGATCGCCGGATCGATCGCCGGATTGCGCCCGCGCAAGGCAACATAGATCAGTTCGCGCGCCGGTTTTGTAAAGGATTCGCTCATCAGCGATACGGATCTTCCGGCATCGCAGCGTTCGATATCGGTCGATAGATAGAAACTTAACGGCGGCGGCGAAGGATCGACCCGGGAGGTGGCCGGCATGCCGTTCGTCGAGACATTTCGAATCTGCGAGCCGGGCAAGGCCCCGTTCCGGGATGCCGTGGCGGACGCCGTCGCGCTGCCCTCGCTCCTCGCCACGATGCTGCGCAACCTGATCGAGGCGTGGCCGCCGGAGGTCTACGACCGACCGCTCGTGACGACGCGCTTCCTCGGCCAGCGCACCACCTACGTCTGCGACCCGGCGAGCATCCGCAGCCTGCTGGTCGATCAGGCCGAGGCGCTGGAGCGCGAGCCCTTCATGCTGCGCGCCCTCGCGCCCGCGCTCGGCTCCGGCATCCTGACGGCGGACGGGTCGCACTGGCGCGGCCAGCGCAGGACGGCGGCCCCGATGTTCCGCCCGGATCGCGTGCGGGGCTTCGTGCCCGCGATGGCCCGGGCCGCGCAGGCGACGCGGTCGCGCTGGCTCCGCGCCGGCCCGCCGGACGGGGTGCGCGACATCCTTCCGGAGATGATGCGCACGACCTTCGACATCATCGTGGCCACGATGGTGTCGGGCGACAGCCAGCTCGAGGTCGAGCCGTTCGGTCGCGCCATCGACGCCTATCTGGGTCAGACCAGCTGGAAGATCGCGCTCTCGATGCTGGGCGCCCCGGCCCGGATCCCCCATCCGGGCGCGCGGGCCGGCGCCCGGGCGGCGGGCTACCTGCGGGCCGAGGTCGCCCGCACGGTGGCGCGGCGCCGCGCGCGCGGCGAGCCGGGGGCCGACCTCCTCGGCCTGCTGCTGCAGGCGGAGGATCCGGAGACCGGCCGGCCCCTGCCCGACGAGAGCCTCGTGGACAACCTGCTGACCTTCGTGGCGGCCGGCCACGAGACCACGGCGCTCGCCCTGACCTGGACGCTGCGCCTCCTCGCGGAACACCCGGAGGTCGAGCGGCGCGTCGTCGCGGAGGCCCGCGGCCTGGGCACGGATCCGGCCGCCGACCCCGAGGCCGTCGATCGCCTCGCCTACACGCGCCAGGTCGTGATGGAGGCGATGCGCCTGTATCCGCCCGCTCCCCTGATCGTCCGGCGGGCGGCGGCCGACATCCGGCTCGGCGACCGGATCGTTCCGGCCGGTCAATCCGTGCACGTCCCGGTCTACGCCCTGCATCGGCACCGGCGGATCTGGGACGAGCCGGAGGTCTTCGATCCCGACCGCTTCGCGCCGGAGCGGGCCGCGAGCCGCGACCGCTACGCCTACCTGCCGTTCGGGGCGGGCCCGCGCGTCTGCATCGGCATGGGCCTCGCCCTGACGGAATGCCTCGTCGTCCTCGCGACGCTGCTGCCGGCCTTCCGCTTCGTGCCGACGCGCCCCGGGATGCCGGCCAACCAGTTCCGCGTGACGCTTCGACCGAAGGGCGGCATGAAGATGAAGGTCGTCCCGCGCGATGTCCGCTGATCCCATCCCTGAGCGGGAGCCGCCGGCCGCGTCGTCCGATGGCCGGTCGCGTTCGCTGCTCCGCCGCATCCGCAATCTCGACGCCCTGGACGAGCTGCCGGGCCGCTACAGGCTTCAGGTCCTGTCCGGCCTGCTCGACGAGACGCTGAAGCTCGCGAACTACTCGGCCGTCACGCACCTGATCATCGCGGTCGCGGTGACCGGCTTCTTCTGGGACTCGGCGCCGCGGGCCTATCTCCTCGGCCTGCTCGCCTTCGTCGCCGTCGTGATCGCGGCGACGATCTACACGAACCGGCTCTATCAGCGCACCTACGCCGAGGCGGGCTCGGAGGCCGGCGTCACGCGCGGCTACAGGGTCGCCGGGATCCTGTCCCTCGCGCTGGGCCTCGCCTGGGCGACCATGCCGATCGTGCTGTTCGCGCCCGCCACCAGCGACGAGCGCCTGCTCGTCGTCGGCATCTCGGCCGGCCTGATCTCGGATGCCTACGTCGTCGGCCCGCTCCTGTCGGTCTCCTACCTGTTCGCCGTGCCGCTCATCGTCGGCTGCTTCGCGGGGCTGGCGCGCAGCGGCGAGCCGATCGCGCTGAGCATCGCCCTCGTGCTCCTCGTCTACGCGTGCTTCGTCGGGCTCAGCGTGAGCCGGATGAGCCGTCTGTCCCGCAGGCGCATCCTCGACCGCGTGCGCGTGGAGGATCAGAGCGAGACCATCGGCCTGCTGCTCAACGAGTTCGAGGAGAACGCGAGCGACTGGCTCTGGGAGACGGACGAGGCGGGCCGGTTCCAGCACGTCTCCGGGCGGATGGCGGAGGCTCTCGGCTGCACGATCGAGGTGCTGCAGCAGAGCTCGTTCGAGATCCTGCTCGCGACGCAGGCGGGCGCGCGGGCCGACGCGGACCGGGCCGCCGACCTGCTCGAGCACCTGCGGCTCGGCAGACCCTTCCGGGAATGTCCTGTCGCGATCCGGACGGCGGCCGGCCCGCGCTGGCTCCGGTTGACCGGCAAGCCGTTCCTCGACCCGCGCGGCGGCTTGGCGGGCTTCCGCGGGGTGGGGTCGGACATCACGCAGAGCCGCGAGGCGGAGGCGCACATCGCGCGGCTGGCCACGCGGGATTCCCTGACCGGCCTCTCGAACCGGGTCATGTTCCACGAGGCGGCGTCGGCGGCCTGCGCGGTGCCGGGACCGGCGACGGAGCCCGGGTCGGCGGCGGGCGGGCCGCACCTCAGCCTGCTCTATCTCGACCTCGACGGGTTCAAGACGGTCAACGACACCGTCGGCCACGGGGCGGGCGACGCGCTCCTGTGCCAGGTCGCCGAGCGGCTGGCGGCGGCGGCCGGGGAGGCGGGCCACGTGTTCCGGCTCGGCGGCGACGAGTTCGCGGTCCTGCATCGCGGCCGGGGCGAGGCGGAGGCGGAACGCCTGGCCGGGACGATCGTGGCGGCTTTGGGCGAGCCCTATCTCATCGAGGGCGTTCGCGCCGAGATCGGCGTCAGCGTCGGCATCGCGCGCCATCCCCAGGACGCCACGGACCCGGAGGACCTGCTGCGCAAGGCCGACCTCGCGCTCTACGGCGCCAAGGAGGCCGGCAAGGGCCGCTGGCGGCGCTTCGACCGGAACCTGGAGATGCGCGTCCAGCGCTGGCGCGAGCTCGACGGGGCCATGCGGGCCGGGCTCGCCAACGGCGAGATGGAGCTGCACTACCAGCCGCTCGTGCGCCTAGACGACGGCGCGGTGATCGGCTGCGAGGCGCTGCTGCGCTGGACGCGCCCCGGCCACGGTCCCGTCTCGCCCGGCGAGATCATCCCGATCGCCGAGAGCACGGGCTTCGTCATCACGATCGGACGCTGGGCCCTGCGGCGGGCCTGCGCCGAGGCGCTCGGGTGGCCCGCCGCCATGCGGGTGGCGGTCAACATCTCGTCGGTCCACTTCCGCCTGCCCGACTTCTTCGGGGACGTCGAGGCCGTGCTCGGCGAGACCGGTCTCGCCCCGGAGCGCCTCGAGATCGAGATCACCGAGTCGATCTTCCTCGACAACACCCCGCACGTCCTCGGCAATCTCCGCGCGCTTCGGGCGCTCGGCGTGCGCATCGCGCTCGACGACTTCGGGACGGGCTACTCCTCGCTGCGGTACCTGACCCAGTTCCCCGTCGACAAGATCAAGATCGACCGGGCCTTCGTGCGCGACCTGAGCAGCCGCCCGGAATGCCTGACGGTGATCAAGGCGATCATGGTCATCGCGAGCGACCTCGGGATCGACGTCACGGTCGAGGGCGTCGAGACGGACCAGCAGGCGGAGTTGCTGCGTGCGCGGCGCTGCAACTCGGCGCAGGGATTCCTGTACAGCCCGGCCTGCCCGCCGCGCGAGGTGAGCCGGTTGATCGAGCGCATACCGCGATCGTTCGAGCGCGGCCGGCGCGTGCTTCAGGCGGCCGGCTGAGGGGCCGAGCCGCCTGGTCCCGCCCCGGGGGCCGGCCGCGCGCCGTCGCCGGATCCGAGACGGCGGCCGTCCCCGGGAGGTGGGCCAGAGCCGTTCCCGATCGCGTTGCAATCGGGAACGGCTCTAACCTCTCGAACCTCTTGTCTTGACGCGCTCTCTTGCGCCGAACCGGCGTCCGCTTCGGCGCAAGAGCGCTCTAGCCGGCCTTGTGCAGGGCGGCCGCGTTGCCCCGGATCAGATCGAGCCCCGCGTAGATGCCGCCGACGGTCTCGAGTTCGAGGCGCTCGGCGTCGCGGCGGCGGACCTCGGCCATGATCGCCTCGGCCGCCTCCGGCTCGGCCCCGACCGTGAGCAGCGCCCGCTCGCCCAGCGCCAGGGCCGATTCCACGGTCTCGCGGACCTGGTAGGCCACCCCGGCCTGGATCAGCTCGACCGCGTGCTCCCGGTCGCGGGCCCGCGCCAGGACCGGGACCAGCGGGAACTCGGCCCGCGCGATCTCCGCGACGCGGTTGGCCATCGCGCGGTCGTCGATGCAGACGAGGATGGCCCGCGCCGTCGCCGCGCCCGCCGCGCGCAGGATGTCCAGCCGCGTGCCGTCGCCGTAATAGACCTTGAAGCCGAACCCCTCGGCGAGGCGGATGTTCTCGGCGCTCGTGTCGATGATCGAGACCGGGCAGCCCTGCGCGATCAGCGGCTGGCTGGCGATCTGGCCGAAGCGGCCGAAGCCGACGACCAGGGCGCTCCCGACGAGATCCTCGGGCGCCTCCACGCCCTCCGTCGAGGGGGATGCCTTGGGCCCGAGGCGATCGAAGGCGATGACCATCAGGGGCGTCATCGCCATCGACAGGATGATCGTCGCGGTCAGGATCGCGTTGGTGGTGCCGTCGATGATGCCCGCCCCCGCCGCGGCCGCGTAGAGCACGAAGGCGAACTCGCCGCCCTGCGCCATCAGGGCCGCGCGCTCCAGCCCCTCGGCGTGCGAGGCCCGGAGCGCCCGGGCGATCCCGTAGATGGCGAGGCTCTTCACCAGCATGTAGGCGGCCACGCTCGCGAGGATCAGGCCCAGGTTGGCGGCGATCACCGCGAGGTCGAGGGACATGCCGACGCCGAGGAAGAACAGGCCGAGCAGGATGCCGCGGAAGGGCTCGACATCGGCCTCGAGCTGGTGGCGGAAGCTCGATTCCGAGAGCAGCACCCCGGCCAGGAACGCCCCCATCGCCATCGAGAGGCCGCCGAGCTGCATGGCGAGCGCCGCGCCCAGCACGACCAGGAGGGCGGCCGCCGTCATCACCTCCCGCGCCTTCGCGGCGGCGAGCAGGCGGAACATCGGGTTGAGCAGCCAGCGGCCCGCGGCCACGAGCGCGGCGACCGAGAGCAGCGCGATCCCGATACCCCAGGCGCGCTCCGCGCCGCTCGTCTCGCCGCCGCCCGGCGCCAGCAGCGCCACCGCGGCGAGGAGCGGCACGATCGCGAGATCCTCAAGCAGCAGGATCGCGACGATGCGCTGGCCCTTCGGGGTCGAGAGCGTCCCCCGCTCCTCGAGGAGCTGCATCACGATCGCGGTGGAGGTCAGCACGAAGCCGGTGCCGGCCACGAAGGCCACGGCGGGCTGGAAGCCCATCGCGACGCCCACCAGCGTCAGGGCCGCGATGCAGGCGCCGACCTGGACGAGGCCGAGGCCGAAGATCGCGCGGCGCATACCCCAGAGGCGGGACGGCTCCATCTCCAGGCCGATGATGAAGAGGAACATCACGACGCCGAGTTCGGCGACGTGGAGGATCGCGTGGGCGTCGGTGAACAGGCCGAGGCCGAAGGGGCCGATGGCCAGCCCGGCCAGGAGGTAGCCCAGCACCGAGCCGAGCCCGAGCCGCTTGAACAGCGGAACCGCGATCACGCCCGCGGCCAGCAGGGACACGACCTGGACGAGATCGCTCGCGGTACCGGAGGCTTCGACGGCCATGGCGTGGTCCATTCTCTGAGGGCAGGGGTGCCGGGCAGGGGTGCCGGGCAGGGGCTGTCTCTTATACACATCT
>NZ_LSIX01000966.1:0-1690 GCF_001556475.1 Methylobacterium sp. CCH5-D2
GAACCGGCCCCGCCGAGCCGCCGACCAACGAGCCGCTCGGTACGGACGAGCGCCCCGATGTCGGGCTCGCGCAGTCCGGCAGCGGCGAGGACGCGATCGTCCGCCGCGAGACCGAGATCTGAGGATCGGGCCCCGCGGCCAGCCCCAGCGGACGAGGTTCGCGGGCGTCGCCGCCCCGGAGGCCGACCGTGCGCCGGGAAACCCGGCGAACGGCGCTGAGCCGCGGCGAGGCAAGGCGCCGCCCGGAGCGCGGCGCGGGCCGGGGATCCGTCCCGGCCGAGGTCGGCTCGGAGAGCGCCGGACAACGGGATGTCCGGATCCGTTCCGGCCCGCCGGGCCTCATCAGGCTGCCTCGTGCGAGAGCACACCTGCCTATTTTCTAGCCCATATTGCCTTCGGAATAATCATCTGCCGCGCGGCGTTGATCTTCGTATAGACCAACGTTGCACGAAGGATGATCAGGATGATCGGCAAAACGGCACTTGTCGCGGCTTTCGCCCTCGCCCTCGTTCCAAGTCTCGTCGGCGCGCAGAACGGTCGCTGGAGCGGCTACGGCGATAGAAGAGGCATCGTGGCACCGCCCCAGACCGTTGAGTTCGGCCGCGCGGTCGGCCCGCGCGATCCGACCGGCATCCTGCGCGGTCAGGGTATCAGCAGCCGCCACGGCGGCATCGGCAACATGGGCGGCGGCTCCGGCCGGAGTGCCAATACCGGGATCGGCCTCGGCGGCATCGGCGCCAACCAGGGCGCCCGGTTCTGAGCCTGCCCCCGGCGGCCCCGTTCAGGGACCGCCGGGTTCGGCCACCGGCCCCCCAGCCGTCCCCAGCCCGGCCTTCGCGGCCCGGCGGTTGACGATCCCGAGCCGCAGGACGGCCTGCTCCAAGAAGTCGAGCGCGTCGATGAGGCCCGCGCGGGCCTGTTCCACGGCCGCGTCGCCCTCCTCGGGCGGCGTCTCGGCGAGCTTCACGGCGGCGATCAGCACCCGGTCGCGCTCGTCCTCGATCCGGCCGTCGCGCTCGAGATGGCCGCGCACATCCGCGTCGAAGGCCTCCAGGACCGCGAAGGGGAGGGCGTCGCGCCCGATCCGGCCGGGAAAGCTCCTGGCCCGGCGGCGCCCTTCCTCGGCGGCGCGGGCGAGATGGTCGGCGAGGCTGTCCAAGGGCTGCTCCGGAATCGCGGCGAGGGCATCGACGAGGCGCCGATACCGGAACGCCCGGACCGGCATGCGGGCTGCGTGCCGCCCACCGTCGACCCTATCTTAGGATCGATGCTGGCGCTCGGCCCGCCGAGATGGCAGAGAGCGGCCTCGCCGAGCCCCCGAGCCGCAGGAACCGCGCCATCCCGCCCGCCACGCCATCCGGAGCCCCGGTGCCGCACAGGGCGGCCGCGTCCCGGCACTTCATCCTCCCCCTGATGGTCCTGCTCGTCGGCCTCCTCGCCGCCGGGGCTGCCGCGCTGCAGCTCAAGGGCGCGAGCGAGCGGCGCGATCACGAGCGCTTCGAGCGCCTCGCCGGGCAGCAGGTCAACCGCATCCGCGAGCGCCTGGAGACCTACGTCGCGCTGCTGCGCGGCGCGGCCGGGCTGCTCGCCGCGAGCGAGCGGGTGACGCGGCCGGAATTCGCCGCCTTCGTGGAGCGCCTGCGCATCGCCGACCTCTACGGCGGCACCCGCGGCATCGGCTACGCCCGCC
>NZ_LSIX01000967.1:0-298 GCF_001556475.1 Methylobacterium sp. CCH5-D2
AGGCCTGGTGGCGCCCGATCCGCGAGGGCCGCTACACCGGCGAGCGCCTCGGCCTCCAGAAGGCCAGCTGAAGCATGAGTGCGCGCTTGGACATCCTCCTCCTCGGCGGCGCCGGCCAGGTCGGCACGGAACTCCGGGCGCTCGGCTGGCCCGAGGACGTGCGCCTGCACGCGCCCGGCCGCGACGCCCTCGACATCACCGATGAGAGCGCTCTCGCGGCGGCCTTCGCGGAGCGGGCCTACGGCGCGGTGATCAACACGGCCGCCTACACGGCGGTGGACAAGGCCGAGAGCGCGGT
>NZ_LSIX01000968.1:0-3465 GCF_001556475.1 Methylobacterium sp. CCH5-D2
GGATGGTACGGGCCCGCACCGGGGCGGAAGCGCGGGTGCGGATCCGGCGCTTCCCCGCGGGCACACGCCTGCGCGCGCCGCGGAGCGATCGGCCGACCCGCGCGATCGCCCGACCCGTGCGAGGGGGCCCGCGCGCTACCGCGCCCCGCGGGCGCAGAGGACGGCGGGGATCGTCGCCAGCAGGATGTAGAGGTCGAGCCAGAGCGACCAGTTGCGGATGTAGTAGCCGTCCTGGCTGCGCTGGACCGCGAGGTCGCCGTCGCTGCGGGCCGAGATCTGCCACAGGCCGGTCAGGCCCGGCGGAACGCTGGTGCGCAGCGCCCGGAAGGCCGGCTCGAACCCGTCCATGTGATAGGCCGGGAAGGGGCGGGGGCCCACGAGGCTCATGTCGCCCCGCAGGACGTTCCAGAGCTGGGGCAGCTCGTCCAGGCTGGTGCGGCGCAGGAGGCGGCCTAGCCCGGGCAGCACCCGCGGGTCGTCCCGCAGCTTGAAGAAGCGGGCCCACTCGGCGGCGGCGGCGGGATCGGTCGCGAGATGCTTGGTAAGGCGCTCCTCCGCGTCGCGGTACATGGTGCGCAGCTTCCAGACCCGGATCGGGTGCCCGTGTCGGCCGACGCGAACCTGCGCGTAGAACGGGCTGCCCGGATCGATCCAGCGGATCGCCCCGGCGAGGACGGCGATCAGCGGCAGGAGCAGGATCAGGCCGATGCCGGCCAGCACCCCGTCGAGCAGGCGCTTGAGCAGGAGGTTGCGCGGCCGGTAGAGCTCGCGCCGGATCTCGAGCCCGATGGCGTCGCCGAGCGGCCGGACCTGCATCCACATGTTCTGGAGGTCCTGGATCTGCTGGGCGAGCACGACCCGGCCGAACGGCAGCCGGCCGAGCCGGCCCTCGTGCTGCGCGAGGTCGGCGCAGGAGGCGAACACCGCGACCTCCGCGGCGACGCCGCAGACGGCGTCGAGGCGGCCGAGATGGGGCAGGGGGGGGCCCGTGCGGGCCGTCGCGGCGTCGGCGGGCCGGGCCGGGTCGGTCAGGTAGCCGATCGGCCGCAGGCCGAGTTCGGGCTGGGCCAGCAGGGTCCGGGCGAGCGCCTGCGCGTGGGCGTCGGCGCCGACGATCACGGTCGGCGCGCCCCAGGCGGCTCGGCGGATCAGGACGGCGCGCACCGCCGCCTCGCCGTAGAAGCCGGCGAGCACGAGGAGGAGCCCCGCCGCCGCGACCTGCCCGAGGAGCGGCGCCGCCGGCGCGGCCCCCGTCACCAGGAGACAGCCGATCAGGTAGACGGCGACGCCGAGGGCGCGCAGCCGGAGCCGCTCGGGCGGGCTCGGGCCGTAGACCGCGTAGAGCCCGAGCGCGGCGAAGATCGGAAGCACGCAGAAGACCGGGAGCGGGAGCGGGCCGGCGAGCAGCGCGGTCCTGCCCACGGGGGTGCCCGAGAGGGCGGCCCATCCCAGCGCCAGGGCGGCGCCGGCGGCGAGCGCCGCCGCGGCGTCGCCGAGGATCAGCGCCGCCGCGACGAGGGCGCAGCGGCTTCGCGCGCGCCGCGCGGCGCGGTCTGGGGCTGCGCGCCCGCTCAGCTCGATCGCGGTGGCGACGGTCTCGGTCGTGTCCATGACGGGCCCTCGGGGCGATCTGTCGCTGTGTTGCGGGGCGGCGCGGGTGGCCGCGCCTCAGCCCCGCGCCGGTCCGTGCTCGGGATCGCGCCGTCCGCCGCGCCGGGATCCGGCGAGCGCGTGGCGGGCGAGTTGGAGGCCCGCGAGCAGGAGGAAGCGCGGCACGATGCTGGCGTAGCGGCGCGCGAGACGCCGGGGCTCGGTGGCGAGCCGGAACAGCCACTCGAGCCCGCTGCGCTGCATCCAGCGCGGCGCCTGCCGCTTGGTGCCGGCCAGGAAGTCGAAGGCGGCGCCGACGCCGATCATCACGGGCGCGTCGATCCGCCCGAGATGGGCCGACATCCAGCGCTCCTGCTTCGGCGTGCTCAGCCCCACCCAGACGATGTCGGGCTTGGCCGCGTTGATCTCGGCGACGACGGCCGCGTCCTCGGCGTCGGTGAGCGGCCGGAAGGGCGGGCAGTGCGTGCCGACCACCGCGATGCCGGCGTAGCGTCGGCGCAGGACCTCGGCGAGCCCCTCGGCCACGCCCGGCGCGCCGCCGTAGAGGAAGTGCCGGTAGCCGCGCCGGGGCGAGTCGCTGCAGACCGCCCGCATCAGGTCGGGCCCGTAGACCCGCTCGACCGGGCCGAAGCCGAGCCGGTTGGCCATGAAGACGAGCGGCATGCCATCCGGCGTGACGAGGGCGGCCGCCTCGTGGATCGCCCTGAGCTGCGGGTCGGACCGGCTCTCGATGACGCCGTGTACGCCCGTGATGCAGACGTAGTGCGGCCGGCGCGCGCGCACGAAGGCGTCGAGCGCGTCGAGCGCGTCCCGGAAGGTGATCGCGCTGACGCCGAGGCCGAGGACCGGGGCCCGGGGCCCGAGCCAGCGCGCGCGGGGAGGAGCCTGCGGGCTCATGCGGGGATGGTCCGCCGGCCCTGTCCGAGCGGCAGGACGGACCCGTCCTGGCGCGCCAGCAGCCCCTCGAAATACGCGATGGTGCGGGCAAGCCCCGTGTCGAGATCGACGCGCGGCGACCAGTGCAGGGCCGCGCGCGCGCGGGCAATGTCCGGGCAGCGCCGCCGCGGATCGTCCTGCGGCAGGGGATGGCAGGTGATCGTCGAGGGCGAGTCGCAGAGCTCGACCACGCGCCGGGCGAGCGCCAGCACGCTCGTCTCGACCGGGTTGCCGAGGTTCACCACGTCGCCCGGATGCGCATCGACCGCCATCAGCCGCATCAGACCCTCGACGAGGTCGTCCACGTAGCAGAACGAGCGCGTCTGCGAGCCGTCGCCGTAGATGGTGATGGGCTCGCCCTTGAGCGCCTGGATGATGAAGTTGGAGACCACGCGCCCGTCCTGGGGGTGCATGTTCGGGCCGTAGGTGTTGAAGATGCGCGCGACGCGCACCGACATCCCGTGCTGGCGCCGGTAATCGTGGAACAGCGTCTCGGCGCAGCGCTTGCCCTCGTCGTAGCAGGCGCGCGGTCCCGCGATGTTGACCGAACCGCAGTAGCTCTCGGGCTGCGGGTGCACGTCCGGGTCGCCGTAGACCTCCGAGGTCGAGGCCTGGAGCACGCGGACCTTCAGGCGTTTGGCGAGCCCCAGCACGTTGATCGCGCCCATGACGCTGGTCTTCGTGGTCTGGACCGGGTCGCGCTGGTAGTGGATCGGTGAGGCCGGGCAGGCGAGATTGTAGATCTCGTCCACCTCCACGTAGATCGGGAAGGTCACGTCGTGGCGCATCAGCTCGAAGCGCGGGTTGCCGAGCATCGGCTCGCAGTTCGCCCGCGAGCCGGTGAAGAAGTTGTCCACGCAGAGCACCTCGTGCCCCTGCCCCAGCAGCCGCTCGCACAGGTGCGAGCGGCTGCTGGGG
>NZ_LSIX01000969.1:0-8778 GCF_001556475.1 Methylobacterium sp. CCH5-D2
CGGGCGAGGTCGCCGTCGCCGAGCCGATGGGCGAGGCGGTAGGCAAGAGCCTGGGCGAGGCTGCGCTGGTCGAGGATCGTCGCCTGGACGATGCCCGCATAGAGCGGCTCCTCGATCAGGACGGCCTCGGCCTCGGCGCGCAACGCAGCCCAGACATCCGCCTCGGCCGTGCTGCGGCTCGTGGCCCGCAGCGGCGGCTGGATGGTGGCGAGGGCAGTGGTCATGGAAGCAACGGTCACGGCGGCGATCAATGGATCCGCCGGAACAGGTCCAGCAGGTAGCGTTCGAGCACCGCGTGCCCCTCGAACGCGACATCGACGGTGGCCGGGCGCCCGCCCCGGCCGTGGATACCGACAATCCGCCCCCGCGCGTGGCGCCAGATCCCGAGGGCTTCCGCGAGGTCGAGGCGCTCGAACACCACCTCATCCCCTCGCCTGATCGGCAATGCGGCCATGGCGTCCTCCTCTGCGCGCCGTGAGAGACCGGCCCGATTTCCGGTCAAAGGCCCTATCGGCTGGCTCGGGAAATGCCCTTCCGCCCCTTCGTGGTCGGAGGAGAAGGTTTCGTTCGCGCCTTGCCCGAATGAGAGCATGATCTTCACTAAGTCACTGTTATAACTTGATAATTGGCGATACAGTCCGGTTTGGCAAGGGTTGTTCTCAGGTCGCCCCGGCGATATCCCGACCCGGACGACACCGGAATCACCCTGCATGAACGCTTACCTTCCGGCCCTCGCGGGCGGGCTGCTGATCGGCCTCTCCGCCGCGACGCTCCTCCTCGTCAACGGCCGCATCGCCGGCATCAGCGGGCTCGTTGCCGGGCTGGCCCAGCCGGGAGAGCGCCGGCTCTCCGACCTGGCTTTCCTCCTCGGCCTCGGCCTCGGGCCGCCGCTCTTCGCGGCGATGGCGGGCCACTGGCCCCTTATGAGGATCGAGGCGTCCTGGCCGGTGCTGGCCGTCGCCGGTCTCCTCGTCGGCTTCGGCACGAGGCTCGGCTCCGGCTGCACCTCCGGCCACGGGGTGTGCGGGCTCGCCCGCCTGTCGCCGCGCTCGCTCGTGGCGGTGCTCGTCTTCCTCGCCACCGGCATGCTGACGGTGGCGCTCATGCGGGTGGCGTCGTGAGCGGAGCGGCCCGTCTTCTGGCGGCCCTTGCCGCCGGGCTGCTGTTCGGGCTCGGCCTCGCCCTGTCCGGGATGCTCGATCCCGCTCGCGTCCGCGGCTTCCTCGATATCGGGGGCGCCTGGGATCCGAGCCTCGTCTTCGTCCTCGGCGGGGCGGTGAGCGTGTCGGCGCTCGGCTACGCCCTCTCTCGCCGCCTGGCGCGCCCGGCGCTGGCCGAGACCTTCGACCTGCCGACCTCGCGACGGATCGACGGCCCCCTCGTGCTCGGGGCCGCCCTGTTCGGAATCGGCTGGGGTCTGTCTGGCTTCTGCCCCGGCCCGGCCGTGGCGGCGCTGTCGACCGGCGCGGCACCGGCCCTCGTCTTCGTGGCGGCGATGCTCGTCGGCATGGCGGCGCACGCGCTCCGCCCTCGGTGACGCCCCCAGACACGCCTCGTCATCCACCGCGGCTGCGTCCCGGAAGCAAATCGGGGACACGCCCCCATCGGTGCGCTAGGTGAGAAGCCCGGTCCGGCGCCCGAGCCAGAGCGTGCCGCCCGCACCGGCAAACATGGCCACTCCGAAGACCCAGCCCGAGAGGGCCCCGGCCATGATCCCGGACAGGAGCGTGCCGACGCTGCAGCCGAGGCCGGTCATCGCGCCCCAGCCGAGGAAGAGGCCGCCGAGGAGGCCGCGGATCGCGTGGCCGGACCGTGGCCGTGCCGGCTGGAACTGACCGGATGCCAGGGCCGCCACGAAGGAGGCAAGCACCAGGCCGGCGACGAACAGCCCGTTCGGCGTCAGCAGCGCCTCGCGGATCGCCGTCGCGCAGCCGCGGAACGTGTCGAGACCCTCGAGACGCGCCGGGAGAAGGCCGGCTGCCCCCGCGGCCTGTCGGGCTCGGCCGCCGATCTCCGCCGTCACGCCGAGGGGCCCGACCCGCAGGTAGGCGAGGGTTCCGATCGCCCCGACCGCCAGCCCGCCGAGCCAGACCGGCCAGCGGCCGGAGAACAGGGCCCGCAGCGGGTCGCTGCCCCGACAGAGATTCGGAGCCACCGGGTCCGGCAGGCGCTTCATCAAGGGCCACGCCAGGAAGGCCAGCACCGCGAGAGCGAGGCCCAGATACCCTGCATAGCCGAGATGGCGCGGCAGCCAGATGACGGGCGCGTCAGCCACGCTGACGAGGTAGAGCGGGTTCCAGGTCGCGAAGCCCAGCACGAAGCCGAGCCCCGTACCGACCAGGGCAAAGGGGGCAGTCGGCGAGCCCTCGCCGAGGCGATAGAGATGCGCGCTGATGCAGGAGCCGGAGATCGCCATCCCGGCCCCGAACACGGCGCCGGCCAGGAGAAGGACGGGGCCGACGGGCCCGATATGCGCGTCCGGCGGCAGACGGGTGCCGCCGGGGTCGGGCATCCAGGCCCCGAGGACGACGGCGTAGCCGGCGAGGCCCGCCGCAAGGGCCGCCAGGATGCCGAGCAATCCCCGCGGGTCGCCGGCGACGAGGAAATCCCGCCACTGGCAGTAGAAGCAGAAGCGGCTGCGCTGCAGGACGACGCCGAACAGCGCCCCGAAGGTGAGGGACAGGGCGAGCCGGCTGCCCCCGGGCTCGCCGGACAGCCACAGGGCCGCGCCGACGAGGCCGAGGGCGATGCCCGGAGGCGCGACTCGTCGAACGAGTTCCCGGCCCGTGGGCAAGGCCAATGCAGGGCGTCGGGGGAGCGGCGGGGACCGCTCCGCGACGGGTCCGCTCACTTGCCGCCCCAGACCGTCCCGGCGAGGTTGACCACCGGGACACCGACGGCGTTGCCGTACTCGGTCCACGAGCCGTCGTAGTTGCGGACCGGGTAGCCGAGCACCCGGCTCAGCACGAACCAAGAGTGGCTCGACCGCTCGCCGATGCGGCAGGAGGTGATGATCGGCTTCGAGCCGTCGATGCCTGCCGCGGCGTAGAGCGTCTTCAGCTCGGCGGGGGATTTCAGGGTGCCGTCCGGGTTGACGGCCTTGGCCCACGGCACGTTCACGGAGCCGGGGATGTGACCGGCGCGGATCGCGAGTTCCTGGACCCCGGGCGGTGCGATGACCTTGCCGCTGAACTCGTCGGGCGAGCGGATGTCGAGGATCTGCTCATCCCGCTCGCGCTTGGCGACCGCCAGCACGTCCGCGAAGCGGGCCCGGAAGGCGGGCGACGGAGCGGGCGCCGCGAAGGAGGATGCGGCGACCTCGGCGCTGCGCGTGTCGAGGGGGCGCTTCTCGGCCTCCCACTTCTTGCGCCCGCCGTCGAGGAGCTTGACGTTGTCGACGAGCCCGTACTGCGCCAGCACCCAGGCGCCCCAGGCGGCGAACCAGTTGTTGTTGTCGCCGTAGAGGACGACGGTCGTGTCCTTGTCGATGCCGAGGCGGCGGGCGAGGGCCGTGAACTTCTCTCGGGAGGCGATGTCGCGGCTCACGGTCTCCACGAGATCGGTGTGCCAGACCACGTTCTGCGCACCCGGAATATGGCCGCGCTCGAACACCCCCGGCTCGACGCTGACCTCGACGATACGCAAGCCCTTCGCGTCGAGGTTCTTCTCCAACCATTCGGTGCTGACGAGGGGGCTTGCCTTCGCCTCTGTCCTCGCTCCGGCCGTTTGCTGGGGCGTCGGCGGCTCCTGGGCGGCGAGCGCGGCGCCGGGGGCCGAGACGCCGACGAGGATCGCGAGAAGGCTGGTGGACAGGCGAGGCACGGGGCAGGCTCCGATGGCGTTCGGCAGGATCCGTCGCCCGCCACGGCCAGATGACCGCGGCGCATCGTAGGATTCATGTCGAGGAAGGCGGTCTCTTCACTGATCGGTCGATCCGAGAGACAGGCGCATATTCACACTGAGCGCGCAGATCTCTCGGCCAGGATCGGCTTGACCGCAATTGTATTGGCGGGGGCGGCTCGGCGTCAATAAAAGCGAGTTTCTTTTTATCGCTGGCTTAAGGAAGGCTTCGACCCTGCATAAGGCGAATTTCGCAAAGGACTATCTCAGGACCTCGGACGTGTGCGCTTGATCGGCAGTGCCGCGCAATTCCTCGTCCCGCGAGGCAGAAGCCGAGCCGCTTTCCGGTCAGGTTTTCAGGCGGAGAGCGAGTGTCCGGTCGCGGCGTAGCGACTTGCGGGCCGCGCCAGGCCCAAGTGGTCCCGCAGGGTCGCCCCGGCATAATCGTGACGAAACAGGCCGCGGCGCTGGAGGATCGGTACGACCGCGTCCACGAAGGTCTCGAGGCCCTCCGGCAGCACATCCGGCATCAGGTTGAAGCCGTCCGCCGCGCCGGCCCGAAACCACGCCTCGATGTCGTCGGCAATGACCTCCGGCGTGCCCACGATGATCCGATGGCCGACCCCGCCGCCGAGCGCCCGCAGGAGCTGACGCACAGTCAGCCTGTCCCGCCGCGCGAGGGCGAGCGTGCCGAGGAACATCGTGTGGTTGGCGTCCGGCGGCAAGGGCAACGGGTCGGGGAGCGGCTTGTCGAGGTCGAGTCGGGCGGGGTCGATCCGCAGAGTGCCGGCGAGCCGGGCGAGGCTGTAGTCCAGGGGCACGAGATCCCAGAGATTGTCCTGGCGGCGGCGCGCCTCGGCCTCTGTCGAACCGATCACCGTGGCGAGGCCTGGTAGGATGACCAGCGCCTCCGGCCCACGGCCGTAGCGCGCCGCCCGCGCTCTCAGGTCCCGGGCATAGGCCGCGCCGTCCTCGACGGTCTGGGCCAGGGAGAATACGGCGTCGGCGGTGGCTGCGGCGAGTTCGCGTCCATCCTCCGAGCCGCCGGCCTGGAACGTCACCGGGCGCCCCTGCGGGCTGCGCGGCACGGTGAGCGGCCCCGCGACGGTGTAGTGGGACCCACGATGGTCAACTGTGTGGACCTTGGAGGTGTCGACGAACCGGCCGCTTGCCTTATCGCCGACCAAGGCATCGTCCTCCCAGCTGTCCCACAGGGCGTGAACGAGGTCGGTGAACTCCCGGGCGCGGGCATAGCGGGCCCCGTGCTCCGAGGCGCCCGGGAATCCGAAGTTGCGGCCGGCGGCGGCGTCGGCCGTCGTCACCACGTTCCAGCCCGCCCGGCCGCGGCTCACGAGGTCGAGACTCGCGAAGCGGCGGGCGAGATTGTAGGGCTCGTTGTAGGTCGTCGACGCGGTGGCCACGAGGCCGACATGGCTCGTCACGGCGGCGACGGCCGACAGCACGACGGTCGGTTCGAGGGCGTTAAACGGGCGGTCGTCGATCCGGTCGTTAATGGCGGGCGTGTCGGCGAGGAAGATCGCGTCGAGCTTGCCCCGCTCGGCGATGCGGGCGACGCGCACGAAATGATCGATGTCGAGGAAGGCGTCTGGCCGGCTCTCCGGCAGTCGCCAAGCCGACGGGTAGACGCCCGAATGCAGCAGGTTGACGTTGAGGTGCAATTGGCGGCCGCTCATCGAAGCCCTCCGGGTCAGCGGATGCGGGGGATGACCTGCTCGGCGAAGCGGCGCATCTCAGCTTCGAAGGGCTGGAACTGCAGCATGAACAGCTCGATGCCGGCGGCGTGAAAGGCGCGGATGCGCTCCGCGACGGTCTCATAGCTGCCTACGAGCCCGGCCGCCGTTCCACCGTTCGTCCCGACATGGCGGGAGGCCGCCGCGTCGGTCTTGGCGAACATCACGCTCGCTGCGTCGGTGCGGGCACGGGTGTCGGCGCGGAGATCCGCGTCGCGTTGGGCGAGGGCGAGAAGCCGGGCGTGTTCGGCCTCCGCCTCCGCGTCGGACCCCCGCGCGATCACGAAGGCCGAGAGGCCGTAGCGCAGGGGCCCATTGGCGGCCGGGCGCCGGGCGACGTCGGCGATCAGCGCGGCGACATCCTCGAGCGGCTGGCCGTTGATGAACCAGACATCGGCGTGGTCGGCGGCGAGCGCCCGGGCGGGCTCGGATTCGCCGCCGAGATAGATCGTCGGCCTCGGCCGGAACGTGCCGGCTGGCCGGAGCTGATAGTCCTCGGTCCGAAAATGCTCACCCTGGAAGGTCACGCTCTCGCCGCGCATCAGCCGGCTCACGAGGCCGATCCATTCGCGGCCATAGGCATAGCGGTCGTCGTGTGCGGGGAAGGGCAGTCCGGCGCGCTCGAACTCGGCCTTGTTCCAGGCATTCACGAGGTTCAGGGCGAAGCGACCGCCGCTGATATGCTCGATCTGCAGGGCCATCTTGGCCAGCACCACCGGGTGGTAGAGCCCCGGCTTGATCGCCGCGATGATCTCGATCCGCCGGGTGAGCGCGGCCAGCGCCGCCGCCCCGGTCCAGGCTTCGAGCTGGTCCCGCTGTGGGTCGTAGGGATTCATCGTGTGCTGGGCGACCAGCACCGCATCGAAGCCGAGCGCCTCAGCCTCCAGCACCAAAGCGCGGTTGCGCTCCCAGCTGGCGTCGTCGGGCTCGTCCGGGTCGTGGTGGGAGGCGCGGGAGCCGTGGACGGCGGCCCAGATACCGAAGCGGGGGGCGCTCACCACGGCCTCAGCCCCGGCCCGTCGGCGGCTGGAAGATCTTGACGTCCGTGGCGTCGATCCGGCGGGGGATGAGCTTCGCCTCGTAGAACACGTCGGCGATGGCCTGCTGCTCGCCGAGTTGGCTGCGCTCCACCGGCTCCACCGCGTAGCTCCGGCGACTGTTGGCGGCGGCCACGACCGCCGGGGGCAGATCGCCCCAGATTGGCGCCAGCAGCGCCACAGCCTCCTCCGGGTTGGCCTTCATCCAGGCGCCGGCCTCCACGAGGGCGCGGTAAACGGTTGCCACCACCTCGGGATGCGCGGCGACGAAGCCGTCGTTGACGACGTAGTAGCGGTGGTAACTCGTGAGACCATTGCCGTCCGCGATGACCCGGACCGGGCGCTTGGCCTCGGCGAAGGCGAGGAACGGATCCCAGATCGACCATGCGTCGAGAGCGCCCTGATCGAAGGCCACGGCCCCCTCCGGCGCCTGGAGATAGGCGGGCTTGATGTCGGCGAGCGTCAGGCCGGAGCGCTTGAGCGCGGCGGCCAGCACATAGTGGCTCCCCGAACCCCGCGAGACGCCGACCGTCCTGCCCCTCAGGTCGGCGACGGTGCGGATGGGGGAGTCCGCCGGCACGATGATCGCCTCGGCCGAGGGGGCACCGCGCTCGCGGGCGTAGAAGGTCAGGGGCGCCTTGGCCGATTGGGTGAAGATCGGCACCGCGTCGGCGACGTCGGCGTGGATGTCCACGGCCCCGGCATTCATCGGCTCGATGACGCTGGTGAACAGGTGCCAGGTCGGCGTGAAGCCCAGCGGCGCCAGACGCTCGGCCAGCGTGCCCTTCACCTTGAGCACGGTGAAGAGCACCGACGAGCGCTGCATGCTGATCTTCACCTCGCGAGGAGCCGCGCGCACGGCTGGAGCGCCGAGCGCCAGTGCGGCGGCCCCGCCGAGCCCGCCGCGCAGGAGCGTGCGGCGAGAGAGGCCGAACCGGCCCATCGTGTCATCGGTCATCGGGCGCTCGCGAATGGCAAGGAAGAGCGGTGGTTGGGCGCCGGGGCATGGGGACCTACTCGGCGCATTCATTGAAGGCCGGCAAGGCGCAACGGATCAATGAAACGCGTTTTCGAATTTTCGGACGAATAGGGAAGCGCATTCCACGAAATAGAAATTGCCGGATACGCCTTCCTTCCGGCCGATCACGTAAGACAAAATTCCGACACAAGTTGGAAATTTCGATGGATGGAACGCCCTTCCACAATGAAGCCTCGCCGCATTCCGAAAATTCTCTTACATAGTTCGTCGCGATAACTCGCTCCCAAAGTTGAGATCCGCCATGGAATCTGGGTTGCGATTGGGGGCTGGCTCACGGATTCCTCTGGCAAACGCCCCCGGGGGCGAGGCCGGAAATGAGAAAGTCGGAGCCATGTCGCAGACGGATGCGGGCTGGGGTGCGGGGCCGAGCGCACGTTACGAGACCCTCGCAGATCGATTCCGCCCGGTCTTCGCCGAGATCCGCGCCACCGCCGTCGAGCGGGACCGGGAGCGCCGCCTGCCGCACGCCGAGATCGGCTGGCTGCGGGAGGCGAACTTCACCACCCTGCGCCTCTCGCCCGAGGCGGGCGGCCACGGCGCCAGCCTGCCGGAACTCTTCGCGCTGCTGATCGAGCTCTCGGCCGCCGATTCGAACGTCACCAACGCGCTGCGTGCGCATTTCGGCTTCACGGAGGACGCGCTCTGCTCCTCCTCGCCCGAATGGCGAGCGGCCTGGATCGAGCAGATCGGCGCGGGCAAGACGATCGGCAGCGGTGTCTCGGAGACCGGGCCCGCCAAGGTCGGCGCCTTCGACACGGTCGTGCGGCGGCGGGACGGCCGACCCGTGGTCGACGGGCGGAAGTTCTACACGACCGGCTCGCTCTTCGCGGACTACATTCATCTTTCCGCGGAGGACGAGGCAGGCGGAGCGGTGACGGCGGCCGTGCCGGTGCGTGCGCCGGGCGTCACCATCGTGGACGATTGGGACGGGTTCGGGCAGGCGCTCACCGCCAGCGGTACCGCGACCTTCGAGGGCGTGGCCCTCGACCCCGCCCTGATCAAACCGGACCCGGCCCGCTTCCCCTACGCCATGGCATTCTTCCAGCTGGTGCATCTCGCAACGCTCGCCGGCATCGGCCGAGCGGCGGCGGACGACGTGGCGCGGCTCGTC
>NZ_LSIX01000096.1:0-1214 GCF_001556475.1 Methylobacterium sp. CCH5-D2
GCCCGCCGGGGCGGGGAGGGGGCTCCGGGGACGGCGCGTCTCGATCTTCAGGCGCTCCAGCCAGACGTCCTCGTGGACCCGGTGGGCCGCGGCCTGGATCTCGGCCGCGAGCCCGTCGCGGTCGGCGGCGAGCCGGTCGTGGGCCGGCGTCTCGCCCGTGAGGTGGATCCGCACCGCGGCGAGGCGGCCCGCGCTCTCGGCGGCGAGGGGGCGGAGCGCCGCCTCGACCCGGGCGACCGCCGCGCGCTCGTCCCCGGCCTCCGCGAGATCGACCGCGAGGCGGTGGAAGCGGGCCCGGTCCACGATGATGCGCTCCAGGCCCGCGACGCGCCCGTCCGCGACGGTGACGGCGACGGCGCCCTTCGGGCCGCACTCGCGCACGCTGCGGCCCTGCAGGTTGCCGGGGAAGACGATCCAGGGATCCCGGGCGAGCTCGGCGTATTCGTGGATGTGGCCGAGCGCCCAGTAGCCGTAATCCTTGGCCGCCAGATCCGCGACGGAGCAGGGCGCGTAGGTCTCGTGCGCGGCGTGGCCGGTGCAGGAGGTGTGGAGCAACCCGACGTTGAACCAGCCCGGCACGGCGGCCGGGTAGGTGAGGGCGTAGTTCTCCGGCACGGCCCGGTTCGGGAAGGAGCGGCCGTGGATCGCGACCTTCAGGTGGTCGAGCCGGTGGGTGTCGGCCCGGGTCGGCGGAAAGGTGTGGACGGAGGCCGGCAGGCTGATCGCCCGGGTGATCACGCTCTCGGCGTCGTGGTTGCCGCGCACGAGGAAGACCGGGATGCCGGCCCGGTCGAGCCGGGCCACTTGGCGCGCGAAGAACAGCCCGATCGTGTTGTCGGCCCAGTCGCCGTCGTAGACGTCGCCCGCGATCACCAAGAAGGCGACCGCGCGCGCGATCGCCTCGGAGACGAGATCCTCGAAGGCCTGCCGCCCGGCCGCGGCGAGGCGCCGGGCGATCTCGGGATCGCGCGCGGCCAGCCCGCTCAAGGGGCTGCCGAGATGCAGGTCGGCGGCGTGGATGAAGGTGAACCGGCTCATGCCCGGGTCCTGGCCCGCGTGGTCGCTACGTCCCGGGCACGCCGGTGGCCCGCGGGGGTGCCCGCTGGCGGGGGCGGCTGTCAACGGGCGGGCCCACGCGCGTTCGGCTCCGCGCGTCCGAGACGCCGGAGGCATGGCCGAGAGGGAGACGCGGGACGCCGCGGAACCCTTGAGGA
>NZ_LSIX01000970.1:0-4829 GCF_001556475.1 Methylobacterium sp. CCH5-D2
GGCGGGGGCCGATCTCGCAGCCGTGACGGGTGCGGTGCGGGATCGACGGATCCTTTGCGCGGGCGCGGTGTTTGTGTGTCCGGGTACGGGGACAGAATTCCTCTGTCGCCGCAGACGGGAATGCCATCCGATGAAGACGATCCTCCTGGCCGCCGCCGCGGTGGCCGCCCTCGCCCTGCCGGCCTCGGCGCAGGCGGTGATCGAGACCCCGACCAGCACCACGGTCGTGGTGCCGCCCGGCGCGCCGGGCGTGCTGACGCCCCAGACCGGATCGACCGGCGACGAGGGCGCGCTCAGCTACTCGCCGACCGGTCGGGCGGCGGACGTGATCTCGAACGACTCGGCGGCGGCCGGCAATGCCGGCCAGCCCTCGCGCGTCGCGCCCCAGGGCGGCGGCGGCGGTCGCTGAGCCCGGCGGGCGCGGCCCTCGCCGCGCCCCTCGCCGGATCCCGCGCCGAACCCCTGGTCCTCCGGCCGGCGAGGGCGGATAATGCCCGCGGCCAGACAGGGGTGAGGCGAGCGGCGATGCGCTTCGGCATTCTGATGTTTCCGGACCTGATGCAGCTCGACCTCGCGGGGCCGGCCGAGGTGTTCGGCGCGGTGCCGGGCGCGGAGCTGCACCTGATCTGGAAGACGCCCGCGCCCGTCACGAACAGCGCGGGCTGGCGCATGGTGCCGACCACGACCTTCGCCGACTGCCCGCCGCTGGACGTGATCTGCGTGCCGGGCGGGCGCGGCCAGGTCGCGCTGATGGACGACGACGAGACGCTCGGCTTCCTGCGCCTGCAATCGGCGGGCGCGCGCTTCACCACCTCGGTCTGCACCGGCTCGCTGGTGCTCGGCGCGGCCGGGCTGCTGCGCGGCTACCGGGCGGCCTGCCACTGGATGTCGCGCGACCAGCTCGCGCTGCTCGGCGCGATCCCGGTGGCCGAGCGCGTGGTGCGCGACCGGGACCGGATCACCGGCGGCGGCGTCACGGCGGGCATCGATTTCGGCCTCGCGGTCGTGGCCGAGCTCTGCGGCCCCGAGGCCGCCAAGCTCGTCCAGCTCGGCCTGGAATACGACCCGGCCCCGCCCTTCTCGGCCGGCTCGCCGGAGGGCGCCGGGCCGGCGCTCGTGGCCGAGGCCAAGGCGCGGGCGAGGGGGCGGCAGGAGCAGCGGTTGGCGGCGACGCGGGCGGCGGCGGAGCGGTTGGGTTAGTGCGGCGTTTTACTGCTCCGCTCCTCCCCGGGACATGGATCGATGGTGGTCCCGGCGCTCTGCGTGAGCGTGCTGCATAATAACGCGATGCCATAAGCGCGCAGCGCCTACGACATGATCGGCTATGGCAGGAAAGCGGGGACAACCCGCCCCAACAAGATAGAGGCTACCTGCCGACCGGGCAACAAAAGGTTAAAATGCATTAACTTTTATCAATCCTCAACCTCAACGCTTTTGGGTGAGGTTGCTGCATAATACCGGAGAGATCGGTCCTCGAGGCTCAACCTCAAGCTCCTAGACCGCCCGCTCACAGCCCCCGGATTCGCGGCGCCCCGCCCCCGTCCAGCAGAAGCGCCGTCACCGCCCAGACCAGCGCGTCGAGCCGGTCCGGCGAACCGCCACCACTCAGCCCATCCGGCCCGAAATCGCAGAGCTCGTCCTCCAGCGCCGGGAACGCCCCAGCATGGTGCACCCGCCCCTGCGCGTAGAGCAGCGAGACCGGCTCGGCCCGCAGGAACTTGCCGCGCGTGGCCCGCACGGGCGTGACCTGCACGGCCGGGTCGCACTGGCGCAGCACGGCGCTGGCCATCTCGCCGCCCTGGTTCACCTCGACCACCAGCGCGTCCGCCGCGAGGCGGTGGTAGAGCGCGAGCGCGGCGCCGGCCCAGGCCTCCGGGGTGGCGCGGGGCAGGCTGGCGTCGGCCAGCACGTAGGCGTGCTCGCCCGCCACCCCCGCGGCGACGAGGCCGCAGGCGTCCGAGCGGGCGCCGGAGGTCGCCGGCGGATCGACCGCGACCACGATCCGGGCGAGCGCGGGCGCGGCCGCCACGCGGGCGGCCTCGATCCCGGCCCGGCTCCAGAGCGCGTCGGGGCGGTCCTCGATCAACTCGCCGTCGAGTTCCTGCCGGCCGAGACGGGTGCCGCCGTAGCGCGCCGTCACGGTCTCCAGGAAGGCGGGGGCGAGGTGCGCGGCGTTGTCGTGGGTGCGGGCGCGGCTCACCGCCGTGCGGGGGGCCGCCAGCAGCCGCCGGAGCAGCGGGATCGGCCGCGGCGTGGTGGTGACGAGGGCGCGCGGGTGGCGCCCGAGCCGCAGGCCGAACTGCAGCATGTCGAAGGCGGCCTCGGGCCGGGGCCACTTGGCCAGCTCGTCGCACCACGCGGCGCCGAACTGGGGGCCGCGGAGCGAATCCGGGTCCTCCGCGGAGAAGCCCTGCGCCACCGCGCCGTTCGGCCAGGTGAGCCGGCGCCGGCTCGGCGACCAGCGGGGCCTCGGGCCCCGCGCCGGGATGCCCAGCAGCCCCGAGGGGCCCTCGACCATCACCTCGCGCAGGTCCGCGAAGGTCTCGGCCACCAGGGCGATGCGCCCGACGGGCTCGGCCGTGAAGGCCGGATCGCCCCGGGCCAGCGCATCGACCCACTCCGCCCCCGTGCGGGTCTTGCCGCAGCCGCGCCCGCCGACCACGGCCCAGAGCGTCCAGGGCTCCGCCTCCGGGCAGGGCGGCAGGCAGGGCGGCAGCTGGTCGGGCCGGGCCTGGAACAGCCAGTCACGCGCCAGCGCCCGCAGCGCCGGGGCCGGCAGGCCGCCGAGCGCGCGGGCGAGCGCCGCCTCGCCGAGCTGCGCCGGCCAGGCGGCGCGCGAGTGCCGCGCGCAGGGCCGGCAGGTCGTCGGCGAGGTTCCCGGCGCCGTCCTCGGCGTCCTCGCGGGCAAGGTCGTCGCGCCCCGGCTCGCCATCGCCCCCCTCCCGCGCCTGCGCCAGTTCGTCGAGGAGCCGCTTCAGCCCGCCGAGGTCGCGCAGGACCCGGGCCGAATCGACCACCGCGGCCCCCGCGCCCGAGAGCGCGGCGTCGAAGGCCGCGATCTGGCGGGCGACGTGCCCGCGCAGGGCCGCCCGCAGGGCCGGCCCGTCCGCCGCGGAGGCGGCGTCGAGCGGGAGGGGCGGCGGCGTGGCCGGGCCGGCGCCGCGGCGCCGCAGGGTGATGCCCAGCGCCCGGTAGAAGGCCGTCGCCGAGGTTCGCCCCACGCCGATCGCCTCGGCGAGATCCTGGGGCGCCACCCGCGGCTCGTAGTAGATGCGCGCCACCGCCTCGCGGCGCGCCTGCGGCCAGGTCGCCGGGCTGAGCTGCGAGACCCGCGGCCGCGCCCGGCGCCAGCCCTCCCGCAGGTTCCAGCCGCTCACCGTGCCGGCCGGGATCCCGAGTTCCGCCGCGATGGCGCAGATCGGCCGGTCGGTCTCGCGCAGGAGGCGGGCCGCCTCGGCGCGCTGCTCCGGCGTGTAAGGGCTTGGCCAGGCCATCCCCGCCTCTCGTCACACTTCTGGAGAATGCCTGAACCCTAACCCGGGAGCGTTGCGCTGTCAATGATAAAAAACCGATTCTAGGCTAAAAATCTGGGATGCGGGACGTGTGCCCCCGAGCGGCCGGAGACTTTCCGCCTGGATCCGGGCTCGTCCCGGGCGGTGCCGTCGGCGGGGGGAACGGCGCTCATCCCGGCACGTTGACCGGCGCCCACCCCGCGCATGCCGGTCTGGGCGCGGGCGTCCGGGTCGGGAACAGCATGGCGGTCGAGACACTAGGAGGCGCGGGGCCGGGCGAGGCCGCCGCACTGAGCGACAGTTTCCGGCGCTTCGCCGACGCGGTGCCGTTGATGATGTGGCGCTCCGATCCTGCCGGTCGGGCGATCCACCACAACGAGTGCTGGCTGGAATTCACCGGCCGCAGCCTCGACGAGGAGCTGGCCCGGGACTGGCGCGAGGGCCTGCATCCGGACGATTTCGAGCGCCACGCCCGCGTGGTCGCCGACGCCTTCGCGGCGCGCAAGCCCTTCACGGTGGAGTTCCGCCTGCGCCGGCACGACGGGGCCTATCGCTGGCTCCTCGACACGGCGCGCCCCCTGGTGGAGGAGGGCGGCTTCCGGGGCTATCTCGGCTCCTGCTTCGACATCACCGACCGCAAGCACGCCGAGGAGCATATCGAGCACGCGCTGGCCGAGAAGGAGGCGCTGCTGGCCGAGGTCTACCACCGGGTGCGCAACAACCTCCAGGTGATGGTCAGCCTGATCGGCCTCTACGGCCGGGCCGCGCCCGATCCCTGCCGCGGCTCCTTCGAGGCGCTGGGCCAGCGGGTCCGGGCGATCGCGCTGGTGCAGCAGCACCTGCACGAGGCCCCCCACATCGCCAGCATCGACCTCAAGGACTACCTCCACCGCCTAGCCTCGGGCCTCGGCCAGCTCCGGCGCGCGGGGCGGATCGGCGTGCAGGTCGGCGGCGGCGGAACGGGGCTCGTGGAGCCGCGCACCGCCAACGCGCTGGGCATGATCGTGGCCGAGATCGTGGCGGAGTGCCTGGACGCCACGGCGGAATCGGTCGCCTGCGCGATCGCCATCGAGATCCACGCCGAGGCGGGCGGCCCGGTGCGGCTCTCGATCGTCTCGGGGGCGGGGGAGGGGGACGAGCCCGGCCGGCCCAACGTGCCGAAGCTCGGGCCGCGCCTGATCGCGGCCTACGCGGCCCAGGCCGAGATCGCCGTGACCGGGACGGCGACGGCGGCGGATCCGCTCCTGCTGCACCTGCCCGAGGCGCGAGTGCGCAACTGAGCCCGCTCGCAGCCGCCGCGCCGCGCCTATATAGGGC
>NZ_LSIX01000971.1:0-4897 GCF_001556475.1 Methylobacterium sp. CCH5-D2
GCGGCGGTGGCCGGTATCACCCCGGACCGGTCCCGTGCGGGGACCGCCGCCAGAACAAGCGAAACACAAGATGCGCGCCGAGATCGAGCAAGCCTCGGATGCCGCCAAGCAGTCTATAGGGCTGCTGAGGAGGCATCTTTGACTGGGACACCGTCGATAAACGCCTCGCGGAGCTGAACGCCGCTTCCGAGGACCCCGACCTCTGGAACGATCCGGAGGCCGCCCAGAAGGTCATGCGCGAGCGCCAGCAGCTCGACGAGGCCGTCTCGGCGATCCGGAAGCTGGAGCGCGACCTTGAGGACGGCGCCACGCTGATCGAGCTCGGCGAGATGGAGGGTGATCAATCCTCGATCAATGAGGGCGAGGCCGCCATCCGGGCCGTCGAGAAGGAGGCCGCGAGCCGGCAGGTCGAGACCCTGCTCTCGGGCGAGGCCGACGGCTTCGACACCTACCTCGAGGTCCATGCGGGTGCGGGCGGCACCGAGAGCCAGGACTGGGCCAACATGCTCCAGCGCATGTACGCCCGCTGGGCCGAGCGCCGGAAGTTCAAGGTTGATGTGGTCGAGATGACCGACGGCGACGAGGCCGGGATCAAGGGCGCCACGCTCCTGATCAAGGGCCACAACGCCTATGGCTGGCTCAAGACCGAGTCCGGCGTGCACCGGCTGGTGCGCATCTCTCCGTACGATTCCAACGCGCGCCGCCACACCAGCTTCGCGTCCGTCTGGGTCTATCCCGTGATCGACGACCGGATCGAGATCGAGATCAAGGAATCGGACTGCCGCATCGACACCTACCGCTCGTCGGGCGCGGGCGGGCAGCACGTCAACACCACCGACTCGGCCGTGCGCATCACGCACAACCCGACCGGCATCGTGGTGGCCTGCCAGCAGGAGCGCTCGCAGCACAAGAACCGGGCGACCGCCTGGAACATGCTGCGCGCGCGCCTCTACGAGGCCGAGCTGAAGAAGCGCGAGGAGAAGGCCAACGCCGAGGCCGCCGCCAAGACGGATATCGGCTGGGGCCACCAGATCCGGAGCTACGTGCTGCAGCCCTACCAGCTGGTGAAGGACCTGCGCACCGGCACGCAGTCGACCGACCCGGACGAGGTGCTCGACGGCGACCTCGACCCGTTCATGGAAGCCTCGCTCGCCCAGCGCGTCTACGGCGGCGCCGAGGCGGTCGAGGACATCGACTGACGGACGAGCCCGGCCCCTAGGATGGGGGCCGGATCCGCCGGCCGGAACCCAAGGCGGTGCGTCGAGAGAGGGCCGGAACCGCGACGCGCCCCCTCTCCCGTGCGGGAGAGGGTTGGGGTGAGGGATGAGAACTCACCGGATCAGGCTCACCATCGCCGCGGAACCGTGGCGCCCTCTCCTGACGGCTCCGGTCCCCTTACCCTGTCCCTCTCCCGCACGGGAGAGGGGACCCGCGCCTCCTCCGGTGAGAGTTCGCTCTACGGCATCGGAACGGCGGCGCGCCCTGGGGGATCAGACAATTCTTCCTCTTCCCGAACGCGCGAGGGCCGCGCCGGATGATCCGGCGCGGCCCTCGTAACAGCGCGGTCTGCTTCCGTCTTACGCCGCGAGCGAGCGCAGCACGTAAGGCAGGATGCCGCCGTTGCGGAAGTATTCCAGCTCGTCGAGCGTATCGATCCGGCAGGTCAGCGGGACTTGCCTGACCGAGCCGTCGGCGGAGGTGATCTCCGCGGTCAGCGTCTGGCGCGGCTTCAGCTCGCCGGAGAGACCCTTGATCGTGACGGTCTCGTCGCCCTTCAGGCCGAGCGACTGCCAGCTCGTGTCGCCCTGGAAGACCAGCGGCACCACGCCCATGCCGACGAGGTTCGAGCGGTGGATGCGCTCGAAGCTCTCGGCCACCACGGCGCGGACGCCGAGCAGCTTCGTGCCCTTGGCCGCCCAGTCGCGCGACGAGCCGGTGCCGTACTCCTTGCCGGCGAAGATCACCAGCGGGGTACCGGCCTCGGCATATTTCTGCGCCGCGTCGTAGATGAACATCTTCTCGCCGGTCGGCTGGAAGTGTGTCCACCCGCCCTCGACCACGTTGCCGGCGGCGTCCTTCACCATCTGGTTCTTGATGCGGATGTTGGCGAACGTGCCCCGCATCATCACCTCGTGGTTGCCGCGCCGCGTGCCGTACTGGTTGAAGTCCTGCACCCGCACCTGGTGCGCCTGCAGGTACTCGCCGGCCGGCGAGGCCGCCCGGATGTTGCCCGCGGGCGAGATGTGGTCGGTGGTGATCGAGTCGAGGAAGAGGCCGAGGATCCGGGCACCCTCGATGTCGGTGACGGGCTTCGGCTCCTTCTCCATGCCCACGAAGTAGGGCGGGTTCTGCACGTAGGTCGAGCCGCCGTTCCAGGCGAAGGTCTCGGCCTCGGTGACCTCGACGCCCTTCCAGTTCTGGTCGCCGCCGAACACGTCGGCGTAGCGGCTCTTGAACAGCTCCGAGGTGATGTTCTGCTCGATGAACTCCGCGACTTCCGCCGAGGACGGCCAGATGTCCTTCAGGTAGACGGGCTGGCCGTCCGAGCCCTTGCCGAGCGGCTCCTTGGTGAGGTCCACCTGGAGCGAGCCGGCGAGGGCGTAGGCGACGACCAGCGGCGGCGAGGCGAGGTAGTTCGCCCGCACGTCCGGGTTCACGCGACCCTCGAAGTTGCGGTTGCCCGAGAGCACGGCCGCCGCGACCACGTCGTTGTCGTTGATCGCCTTCGAGATCGGGGCCGGGAGCGGGCCCGAATTGCCGATGCAGGTGGTGCAGCCGAAGCCCACCAGATTGAAGCCGAGCTGGTCGAGCGGCTTCTGCAGGCCGGCCTTCTCCAGGTACTCGGCGACGACCTGGGATCCGGGCGCCAGCGAGGTCTTCACCCAGGGCTTCGAGGTCAGGCCCTTGGCGACCGCGTTGCGGGCGAGAAGCCCGGCGCCGATCATCACGCTCGGGTTCGAGGTGTTGGTGCAGCTCGTGATCGCGGCGATCACCACGTCGCCGTGGCCGATGTCGTAGTTCGTGCCCTCGACGGCGTAGCGGCTGGCGATGTCGGCGGCGCGCTTGAACTCGCTCTCCATCGAGGCGGCGAAGCCCGTCTTGGCCTCAGTGAGCAGCACCCGGTCCTGCGGGCGCTTCGGGCCGGCGAGCGAGGGCTGCACGTCGCCCATGTCGAGCGCGAGCGTGTCGGTGAAGACCGGGTCCGGCGTGTCGGCGTCGCGCCACATGCCCTGCGCCTTGGCGTAGGCCTCGACGAGCGCGATGCGGTCGTCGGCGCGGCCGGTGACCTTCAGGAAGTCGATGGTCTTCTGGTCGACGGGGAAGAAGCCGCAGGTCGCGCCGTACTCGGGCGCCATGTTGGAGATGGTGGCGCGGTCGGCGACCGGCATGTCGTCGAGGCCGGGGCCGTAGAACTCCACGAACTTGCCGACCACGCCCTTCTTGCGCAGCATCTGCGTGACGGTGAGCACGAGGTCGGTGGCGGTCGTGCCCTCGGGCAGCTTGCCGGAGAGCTTGAAGCCGACGACCTCGGGGATCAGCATCGAGAGCGGCTGGCCGAGCATGGCGGCCTCGGCCTCGATGCCGCCGACGCCCCAGCCGAGCACGGCCAGGCCGTTGACCATCGTGGTGTGCGAATCGGTGCCGACGAGGCTGTCCGGATAGGCGACCTCCGCGCCGTCCTCGCTCTTCGTCCAGACGGTCTGGGACAGGTATTCGAGGTTGACCTGGTGGCAGATGCCGGTACCCGGCGGCACCACCGAGAAGTTGTCGAAGGCCGACTGGCCCCACTTCAGGAAGGTGTAGCGCTCGCCGTTGCGGGCGTATTCGAGCGCGACGTTCTCGTCGAGCGCCTTCGGGGTGCCGAATTCGTCCACGATCACCGAGTGGTCGATGACGAGATCGACCGGAACGAGCGGGTTGATCTTCTGCGGGTCGCCGCCGAGCGCCACCATCGCGTCGCGCATGGCGGCCAGATCCACCACGGCCGGCACGCCGGTGAAGTCCTGCATCAGCACGCGCGAGGGGCGGAAGGCGATCTCGGTCTCGGTCTTGCCGCGGTTGGAGAGCCACGCCACGGCGGCCTCGACGTCCGCCTTGCGGACCGAGCGGTCGTCCTCGAAGCGCAGCAGGTTCTCCAGGAGCACCTTCATGGAGAAGGGCAGCGCGGCGGCGTCCGCGAGGCCGTTCTTCTGGGCCTCGGGGATCGAGTAATAGGTGTAGGTCTTGCCCCCGGCCTCCAGGGTCTGGCGGGACTTGAAGCTGTCGATGGATGCCACGGCTAGAGTCTTCCTCGCTGGCGATTGTCGAACACGCGCAGGCATTTCCCGCGCCACGAAGACTGTGTTCGGCCGGACTGCGCTCCCGGGAGCGCGCGCCGCCTCGGGTGTGCCCGAGCAGGAGGTGCGCGAGGGTCGAATTGGACGACCCGGGATCGCGCGGCGCAGCCTGGCGCCCGTATAGAACGTTTCGAATCTGCCCGCTACCGGGCGGGTGGTAACACTCCCGCGCGGGTGTGAGGGGCGGGGATAGGGTGGCCGGGTGATGGCCATGCGGTGCCCGCTGGTCCCCTTCTCCCCGCGCGCGGGGAGAAGGCCGCGACGACCCTGTCGTCGGCGCGGCAAGCCGGCAGGCGAGGATGAGGGGCGTTTCAGGGATCGCCTCGTCCGGAGCCGCCCCCTCACCTTCGCGTCCGCTCGCCCCATGCACGACAAGGTGCATGGGGCCCTCTCCCCGCGCGCGGGGAGAGGGGATCCGCGGGCCGCTCAGCCCATGTCCCGAATCAGGCGGCCAGACCCAGGGCCGCGGCGAAGCGGGCGCGGGCCTCGGGCAGGTCGAGCCCCTCCCCGGTGCCGGCGAGACGGGCGAGCGCCGCCTCGGCGCGGCGGCACCGGGGAGG
>NZ_LSIX01000972.1:0-278 GCF_001556475.1 Methylobacterium sp. CCH5-D2
CGTCGAAGGGGGTCAGCTCGAAGGCGCCGAGCGCACGAAGGCCGGGCAGCTCGTCTCGGTGGCGGGCGGCGGCGACACGGTCGCGGCCCTCAACCATGCGGGGGCGGGCGAGGCCTTCTCCTACGTCTCGACGGCGGGCGGCGCCTTCCTCGAATGGCTGGAGGGCAAGGAACTGCCGGGTGTCGAGGCGCTGCGGGCCAAGGGCTGAGACATCTCCGGATCGGGCGCGGGTCCCCTCTCCCGTGCGGGAGAGGGACAGGGTGAGGGGCCCGGAGCGT
>NZ_LSIX01000973.1:0-1257 GCF_001556475.1 Methylobacterium sp. CCH5-D2
TCTCATCCCTCACCCCAACCCTCTCCCGCACGGGAGAGGGAGCGCGGCGCGGTTCTGGCGCGGTTCGAGGGAGGGGCCCCGCCATATGCGATCGCCCTGCCGCGGCCGCACCCGTCAGGGTCGGGGTTGCCGGCGCCTCCGGCTCCGGCACGCGGACGCGTTCTCGGAAACGATGGTTTTCCGTCGTTTCCATTTTCAGATTTCTCGAAATGGACGAGATTGGCGCGAGCGATGCAACCCTGGGGTAGCATCATGCAGGGCCGGACCGCGCGCCCCAGGCTTCACGCGCGGCCGGCCCCGGCGAAAGAGGGAGCGAGAGCGATGAGCTGGCACGGCGCGGACGACCCGATCCCGGGCGATCACTTCAGCTGCGACGCGATCCGGACCCTGATCGTGCCGCGCTCGCGCGATCTCGGGTCCTTCGCGGTGCGCCGCGCCCTGCCCTCGACCGAGTGCCGGATGGTGGGCCCGTTCATCTTCTTCGACCAGATGGGCCCCTCCGAGTTCCTGCTCGGCGCCGGCATGGACGTGCGCCCCCACCCGCATATCGGGCTGTCCACCGTCACCTACCTGTTCGACGGCGAGATCATGCACCGCGACAGCCTCGGCACGGAGCTGCCGATCCGGCCGGGCGAGCTGAACTGGATGACCGCGGGCCGCGGCATCACCCACTCGGAGCGCACCGCCCCGGCACTTCGGCAGACCGGATCGCGGCTGTTCGGCATCCAGAGCTGGGTCGCCCTCTCGGCGCAGGACGAGGAGCGCGCGCCGGCCTTCGAGCACTACGACGCGGCGGCCCTGCCGGTGCTGACCGGCGAGGGCAAGAGCGTGCGCCTGATCGCCGGGGAGGCCTTCGGGGCGCGCTCGCCGGTGCGCACCTCCAGCCCGATGGTCTACGCGGACGTGGCGCTGGAGGCCGGCGCCGTGCTGCCGCTCGACCCGACCTACGACGAGCGGGCGCTCTACACGGTGTCGGGCGCGATCGAGATCGCGGGCGACGGCTTCGGGCCCGGCCAGCTCCTCGTGTTCCGCCCCGGCGACCGCATCAGCGTGCGCGCCACCGAGGCCGCCCGCTTCATGGTGCTGGGCGGCGAGCCGATGGACGGCCCGCGCCACCTCTGGTGGAACTTCGTCTCTTCGCGGCCCGACCGGATCGCGCAGGCCAAGGAGGATTGGCGCCAGGGCCGGTTCGACACCGTCCCGAACGACGCCGAGTTCATTCCCCTGCCCGAGGACCCGCCGCCCGTCCGCTACCCG
>NZ_LSIX01000974.1:0-3736 GCF_001556475.1 Methylobacterium sp. CCH5-D2
GGCACGAAGGATGCACCCGCCGCGCGTCGCTATCGCGCGGTGCGGGCGGACAACGGCGGCGGGCTCCCTATATGGAGGTGATCCCGGACGTCGCGTCCCGCGTGCCGCCGCCCCCTTGGCGCTCCGCCGCGACGACGGCTAAGGAAGGCCGGCACCGCGGCTTGTCCGCGGCCCGCCCGGTCCGAGAATCCGCGAGGTCATCCGGCACCCGCCGTCGGAGCCCGCCCCCACGAGGTCCCGTATGCTCTCTGACGACAAGCCCGCCGCGATGCCCGACCGCCACGTCTCGGTCCGCGAGGTGTTCGGCATCGACCTCGACCTCAAGGTGCCCGCCTTCTCGGAAGCCGACGAGCACGTGCCGGATCTCGACCCGGACTACATCTTCGACCGCGAGACCACGCTCGCCATCCTGGCGGGCTTCGCCAAGAACCGCCGCGTGATGGTCACGGGCTATCACGGCACCGGCAAGTCGACCCATATCGAGCAGGTCGCCGCTCGCCTGAACTGGCCCTGCATCCGGATCAACCTCGACAGCCACGTCTCGCGCATCGACCTCGTCGGCAAGGACGCGATCGTGCTGCAGGACGGCCAGCAGGTCACCGCCTTCCAAGACGGCATCCTGCCCTGGGCGCTGCAGAACAATGTCGCGCTCGTCTTCGACGAGTACGATGCCGGCCGGCCCGACGTGATGTTCGTGATCCAGCGCGTGCTGGAGGTGTCCGGCCGCCTGACGCTCCTCGACCAGAAGCGGGTGATCCGCCCCCACCCCGCCTTCCGGCTCTTCGCGACCGCCAACACGGTCGGCCTCGGCGACACGTCGGGCCTCTATCACGGCACCCAGCAGATCAACCAGGGCCAGATGGACCGCTGGTCGATCGTCACCACGCTGAACTACCTGCCGCACGACCGCGAGGTCGACATCGTGCTCTCGAAGGCGACCCACTATCAGGGCGACCAGGGCCGCGACATCGTCAACCGCATGGTGCGCGTGGCGGACCTCACCCGCAACGCCTTCATGAACGGCGACCTCTCGACCGTGATGAGCCCCCGCACGGTGATCACCTGGGCGGAGAACGCCGACATCTTCCGCGACATCGGCTTCGCCTTCCGGGTGACCTTCCTGAACAAGTGCGACGAGCTGGAACGGACGCTGGTCGCGGAGTTCTACCAGCGCGCCTTCGGCAAGGACTTGCCCGAAAGCGCGGTGAACGTCGCGCTGAGCTGACCCGATGGAGGACGCGATGGCGCCGCCGGCCCCGACCCGCGAGGACGCCCCGCCGGCCCCGCGCGCCGAGGGCCGGACGCGCTGCGCGGACGACCTCTACACCTGGGTCCAGGAGCAGGTGGCGCTGCTTCGCGCCGGCCGGGTGGAAGCGCTCGACCTCGACAACATCGCCGAGGAGCTGAGCGACGTGGGTTCGGAGCAGTACGACAAGCTCGAGAGCGCCATCGACGTGCTTCTGGCCCACGCCCTCAGATGGGACCACCAGCCCGAGCGTCGGACCCGGAGCTGGTCCCTGACCATCGCCGAGCAGCGCGTGCGGATCGACCGGCAATTGCGCCGGAACCCGGGTCTCAAGTCGCGTGTCGGCGAGGCGATCGAGGACGGCTTCCGGCTTGCCCGGTTGCGAGCCGCCCGCGAGATGCGGCGTTCCCCCAAGACCCTGCCCGCGGAGTGTCCCTACAGCTGGGACGACATCCTGAACCGTCCCTTCGAGTACGAGGCCGACCGGTAGCCCCGCATGTCCATCTCCAACCGCAAGCCCGGTGAGCGCCGCGAGCCCGTGGCCGAGCCCCTGAAGCGCTCGGTGGCGGGGTGCCTGCGCGCCATCGCGCGCCGCTCCGAGATCGAGGTGACCTACGCCACCGACCGGCCGGCGCTGACGGGGGACAAGGCGCGGCTGCCCGAGCCGCCCCGCAAGCTCTCCGCCCACGACGTCGCGGTGCTGCGCGGCAACGCCGACTCGATGGCGCTGCGCCTCGGCTGCCACGACGTCGCCGTCCACCGCCGCCTCGCGCCCGAGAACGCGCCGGCCCGCGCGGTCTACGACGCGGTCGAGCAGGCCCGCGTCGAGGCGATCGGCGCGCGCCGGATGGCGGGCGTCGCCTCGAACATCTCGGCGATGCTGGAGGACCGCTACCATCGCGGCGGCAAGTACGAGACCATTACGGATCGGGCCGACGCGCCGATGGAGGACGCCGTCGCGCTGATGGTGCGCGAGCGCCTGACGGGGCAGGCGCCGCCGGCCGCCGCGCAGCGCATCGTCGATCTGTGGAGGGACCACGTCGAGGCCAAGGCCGGGCGCAACCTCGACGGGCTGCTGGGTTCCATCGAGGACCAGCGCGCCTTCGCGCGCTCGGTGCGCGACCTCCTCTCCTCCCTCGACATGGCGGACGAGACGCCCTTCGACCCGGAGGACGACGAGACCGACGAGGAGGGCGAGGCCCAGGACAGCGACCAGAGCCCGCAGGAGGGCGAGGCCGAGGAGCAGTCCCAGGGCGACCGCGCCGAGATCGAGACCTCCGAGGAGGCCTCCGATGAGATCGAGGAGGGCTCGCAGGAGGCCGCCGACGCGCCCTCGGGCGAATTGCCCGACGAGGCCGAGGAGGCCGATTCCGAGGAGGCCGGCGAGTCCTGGCGCCCGCCGCAGCGGGCCGACAACACCCCGCGGGGGCCCGAGTACAAGGTCTTCAACGCCCGCTTCGACGAGGTCATCCACGCCGAGGATCTCTGCGATCCGGACGAGCTGGCGCGGCTGCGCACCTATCTCGACAAGCAGCTCTCGCACCTGCAGGGCGTGGTCGGGCGCCTCGCCAACCGTCTGCAGCGGCGGCTGCTCGCCCAGCAGAACCGCGCCTGGGACTTCGACCTGGAGGAGGGCCAGCTCGATCCGGCTCGCCTCGTCCGCGTGGTGATCGACCCGTTCCAGCCTCTCTCCTTCAAGCAGGAGAAGGACACGAATTTCCGCGACACCGTCGTCACGCTGCTCCTCGACAATTCGGGCTCGATGCGCGGCCGGCCGATCACGGTGGCGGCGACCTGCGCCGACATCCTGGCCCGCACGCTGGAGCGCTGCGGCGTCAAGGTCGAGATCTTGGGGTTCACCACCCGCGCCTGGAAGGGCGGCCAGAGCCGCGAGGCGTGGCTCGCCGCCGGCAAGCCGCCGAACCCGGGCCGCCTCAACGACCTGCGCCACATCGTCTACAAATCGGCGGACGCCCCCTGGCGCCGCGCGCGCAAGAACCTCGGGCTGATGATGCGCGAGGGGCTTCTGAAGGAGAACATCGACGGCGAGGCGCTGGACTGGGCGCACAAGCGCCTGCTCGGCCGCCCCGAACAGCGCAAGATCCTGATGGTGATCTCGGACGGCGCGCCGGTCGACGATTCGACCCTGTCGGTCAATGCCGGCAACTACCTCGAGCGGCACCTGCGCTGGATGATCGAGGACATCGAGACGCGCTCGCCCGTCGAGCTGCTCGCCATCGGCATCGGCCACGACGTGACGCGCTACTACCGCCGCGCCGTGACGATCATCGACGCGGAAGAGCTCGGCGGCGCGATGACCGAGAAGCTCGCCGAGCTGTTCGAGGAGGACGGCGCGGCGTCACCGGCGCGCGGCCTGCGGGCCGCGGGCGGGCGACGGTAGGGCGCGGGTCCCCTCTCCCATAGGGAGAGGGATAGGGTGAGGGGTATGACACTCCCAGAGTAGGCGGCGCCCTGAACGCGCGTCGATGC
>NZ_LSIX01000975.1:0-6745 GCF_001556475.1 Methylobacterium sp. CCH5-D2
TGCGCTCCCCGCCCCCGCCCTCGCCGGCCTGAGCGGCCAGCGGCAGACCAAGGGCGGCGGCCATGGCGACAGTCGTAACGATGCGCTTCATCATGATAATCCATCCTCTTCGTGCGATCAGTTGCGTCGATCGTTGGTGATCGCCGCCGACGAGAGAGGTCTATATCGGATTTTATCTTGTGTTTGTGCGGTAAGACACCCCAATATACTTCAAGTTTTAATCCTGATCCAAGGTTCATTCGGGTGGATCAGCGCACATCGCCGTCACCATGCGCGTCTGCGCCGCAGGATGACTCGGCCGCCGAGGCGGGCCGCTACTAGGTCCGGCAAAAGAGCGGCCGGTCACGCAACGGCACAACCCCCCGCGGGAGCAAGGGATTCTCGACATTCGGAGGCGGGGATGTTCGCGCCGCGAGGGTGCGCGCGCGCGCACGGCACCGCGCTGGCATAATGAAATGCCAGTATACTAGCGGCTTTGAACGGGCGAATAGTCAGGCGTCGGCCCGGGTTGCGACGCGCGGACGCCGAGCATGGCCGCCGCATCCGGACGGAGCGGGCGCCGTCGCCGATGCGATGCTTGGGCGGAACGGTACGCTCCGTCCGCGGCATGCGGGTCGCGGGGCCCTCGCGCGCTTCGGACAGGCGCGGGCCGGCGGCGCGCCCCGCGGACGCATCGGCAGCCGCCCCGTTCGGCGCAACGGATCCGGGCCATCCCCGCCGGGCGCCCGGACGGTCGGCGGCTACGCGCCCGCGGCGCGCCGCATCGCCTCGACCAGCGTCTCGGTGAAGTCCTGCGCCGCCTCGGTGAGATCGATGCTGGTCTCGCTCGCGCTGGCGAGCCCCCGGCGCTCCAGCTCGGCCACGCCGTCCGGGTCGGCCTCGTGGCCGGCCCCGTCCCGCCGGATCACCGAGGAGACGCGCTCGCCGCTGAGCAGACGATGGTAGGCCGCGAAGGCGAAGATCGAGAGTGCCTTGTCGGAAAGTCCCTGCGTGCCGTCGGCCATGGTCGCGCCTCCTCCTGTGGTCGGCCCGTCAACGGGCGAGGGAGCCGGAGGCTGCAGCGTCGAAGGGACGCGGAAGACCGTGCAAGGGCCGTTCGCGAGATCGTCCGCCGCGGACCGCGTCGCACCATGCGGCACTTCCTGCTAAAGGTCCGCCCGTCATGGATACGTGCTCTGCGGATCTCTCCCTCCGTCTGCGCCAGCAGGCGATCCTCTCCGAATTCGGCGTCGAGGCCCTGCGCGGCGACGACGTCGACGTCCTGCTCCAGCGCGCGGCCGAGCTCTGCGCCGAGGGGATGGGCGCGCAGTTCTGCAAGGCGCTCGAATACCTGCGGGCCGAGGACACGCTCTTGGTGCGCGCCGGCATCGGCTGGGCGCCGGACGTGATCGGGCGCGCCCGCGTCGGGGCCGACCTCGCCTCGCCCGCGGGCTTCGCCCTGAAGACCGGGCGCCCGGTGATCTCGAACCACCTCGCCGAGGAGACGCGCTTCCGCACGCCCCAGCTCATGGCCGAGCACGGCATCCGCCGGGCGATCAACGTGCTGATCGAGAACCGCGACGGCGCCTTCGGGGTGCTGGAGGTGGACGACACCCGCGAGGGCATGTTCGGCGAGGCCGACATCGCCTTCATGCAGGGCTTCGCCAACCTGCTGGGCGGCGCCATCGAGCGCCAGCGCACCGAGAGCCTGCTGCGGGCGGCGCTCGCCCGGCAGGACCTGCTCGCCCGCGAGATGAGCCACCGGGTCAAGAACAGCCTCGCCATCGTGGCGAGCCTGCTGGCGCTCCAGGCCCGCAGCGCGGAAGCCGGCCCGGACGGCGAGGCGGTGCGGGCAGCCCTCATCGACGCGCGCAGCCGCGTCGAGGCGATCGCGGGCGTGCACGACCAGCTCTGGCGCCAGGGCGACGGGGAGGGCGATGCGGTCCCCGGCGAGATCGACCTCGCGCCCTTCCTACAGACCCTGACGGCGAACCTGCAGAGCGGCGCGCCGCGCCACCGCCTCGTCTGCACGGTCGCGCCCCTGCGCATCGCGGCCGACCTCGCGATCCCGATCGGGCTCCTCGTCAACGAACTCGTCACCAACGCGATCAAGTACGCCTATCCGGAGGCGAGCCGCCCGGCGGGCGGCGAGATCCGGGTGCGCACGGCGCTGGCGGAGGGCCGGCTCGTCCTCGACGTCGCCGATGACGGCGTCGGCCTGCCGGAGGATTTCGACATCGCCCGGGCCACCCGCAGCCTCGGCATGCGGGTGATCGCGAACCTCGGCCGCCAGCTCGGCGCGACGCTGACCACGCCGCGCGACGGGCCGGGCGCGCATTTCCACCTCGCGGTGCCGCTGCCGGGATAGGATCCGGGTAGATCCGGTCGAAAAAACCGGGCAAAAGTGGCAATGGCCACGCCGGATCCCGCGGGGGAGGGCGGTCCGGTCCTGTCGCGGCGGGGAGGGTTGCGGTGTTCCAGAGGCGCAGACGCCCCGTGCTTCTCGCGGGCGCGGCCCTCCTGGCCGGGGGATTGGCGGGCGCCGCCTTCCTCACCGAGACCGGCGCGGCGCTGCGCGCCCGCACCGCCGACGTCTTCGCGCTCACGGCCCCGCCCGTCCAGGCACCGCTGCCCGCATCCCGCACGGCGGTCGAGGACGGCCGCACGGTGGTGCGCCTCGCGCCCGAGGAGCGCGCCCGGATCGGGCTGGTGACGGAGATCCGCCGCGCCCTCCCCCACCGGCAGGAGCTGCAGGCCTACGGCCTCGTGCTCGACCTCGCCCGGGTGACCGAGCTGACCAACGCCTATGCCAGCGCGCGGGCGCAGCTGCAGCAGGCGCGGGCGCGGGCCGAGGTCTCGGGCAGCGCCTCGCGCCGGGCGCGGAACCTCGGGCAATACGCCACCACCGTGCAGGTCGAGACCGCCGAGGGCACCTACCAGACCGACGCGGCCGCGCTGACGGCGGCGGAATCGCAAGTCCGCACCCTCGCCGCCACCGCCCAGCAGGAATGGGGGGCGGTGATCGGGAAGGCCATCGTCGAGCGCGCGCCCGCCGTCACCCGGCTGATCGAGCGCGCCGATTTCCTGATGCAGGTGACGCTGCCGCCGGGCGAGTCCCTGAGCGCGGCCCCGGAGGCGGCCTTCGCGGAGGTGCCGCCGCAGAGCGCGCGGGTTGCCTTACGCCTCGTCGGGCCCGCCCCGCGCACCGACCCGCGCATCCAGGGCCAGAGCTTCTACTACCTCGTCTCGGGCGAGGGCGGCCTCCTGCCCGGCATGAGCACGCTGGCCTTCCTGCCCGCGGAGCGCGCGGTGACGGGCGTGCTGGTGCCCGAGGACGCGGTGGTGCACGGGCAGGGCGGCACCTGGGTCTACCGCGCAATCGGGGAGGGCGCTCCAGGGAGCGGCCAAGGCGGGGCCTACGTGCGCCACCCGATCCGCACCGACCCGCCGATGTCGGACGATTCCTACGTGGTCGAGGGCCTGCCCGACGGCACCGAGATCGTGCTCCGGGGCGGGCAGGCGCTGCTCTCGGAGGAGCTGAAGAGCCAGATCCGCGTCGCGGGCGACGACGATGACTGAGCCGCGCGCACCACGGGAGGGCTTGCAGGCGGCCCTGGTCGGGTTCTCGGTCCGCCTGCCCCGGGTGGTGCTGACGCTGGCCTGCGCGCTCCTCGTGCTCGGCCTCTACGGCCTGTCACGCGCCAAGTACGACGTCTTCCCGGAATTCGCCCCGCCCACCGTGGTGATCCAGACCGAGGCGCCGGGGCTCGATCCGGAGCAGGTCGAGGTGCTGGTCACCCAGGCCGTCGAGGTGGCGGTCAACGGGCTTCCGGGGCTGGAGGCCCTGCGCTCCTCCTCGATCCAGGGCCTCTCGGTGATCACCGCGACCTTCCGGTCGGGCAGCGACATCGACCGGGTGCGCCAGCGCGTCGGCGAGCGGATCGCGGCGCTCGCCGGCCGCCTGCCGCAGGGGGTGATGGCGCCCGCCATCACGCCGCTGACCTCCTCGACCGGCACGGTGCTCCTCGTCGGCCTGACCTCGGAGAGCCGCGACGATCTCGACCTGCGCACGGTCGCCGACTGGACCGTGCGCCAGCGCCTGCTCGCGGTGCCGGGCGTCGCCCAGGTCTCGGTCTACGGCGGCGGGGTGCGCTCCCTCCAGGTTCAGGTGCGCCCCAACGACCTCGTGCGCTTCCGGGTCGGCCTCAACGACGTGGTGGCCTCCGCCCGCAAGGCGACCGGCGTGCGCGGCGCCGGCTTCGTCGACACGCCGAACCAGCGCGTGGTGCTGCGCACGGAGGGGCAGGCCCTCGACCCGGAGGTGCTCGGCCGCACCGTCCTCATCAACGAGGGCGGCGCCAGCGTGGTGCTGGCGGACGTGGCGACCGTCCGGGTCGCGCCCGAGCCGCCGATCAGCGCCGCGCTGATCGACGGCAAGCCCGGCGTGCTGCTGATGGTCGGCGCGCAGATCGGGGCCAACACCCTGGAGGTCACCGCCCGGACGGAGGCCGCGCTCGCCGACCTCGCCCCCGCACTCGCCCGCGCAGGGGTCGTGCTCAGGCCCGACCTGTTCCGGCCCGCGAACTTCGTCGCCGTCGCCAACGACCACGTGCTGCAGGCGCTGGGCCTGGGCGGCGCGCTCGTGGTGATCGTGCTGTTCGTGTTCCTGGCCGACTGGCGCACCAGCCTGATCAGCGCGGTCGCGATCCCGCTCTCGCTGGTCGCCGCGGTGCTCGCCCTGATGGCGGCGGGCGAGAGCCTCAACACCATGACGCTCGGCGGCCTCGCCATCGCCATCGGCGAGGTGGTGGACGACGCGGTGATCGGCGTCGAGAACGTGGTCCGGCGCCTGCGCGAGCGGCGGCTCGCCGGCGACCGGACGCCCGCCGCCCGCATCGTGCTCGACGCGGTCCTGGAGGTGCGCACGGCCGTCGCCTACGCCACCGTCGCCGTGCTCTTGGTCTTCCTGCCGGTGCTGGCGCTCTCGGGCGTCGCGGGCCGGCTCTTCGGCCCGCTGGCGCTGGCCTACATCTTCGCGGTGCTGGCCTCCCTCGGCGTCGCCCTCACGGTGACGCCGGCGCTCGCCCTGCTGCTCCTCGGCAGGAGAGGGCAAAGGGCAGAGGATGGGGCAGAGGATGGGGTCCGCGAGCCGCGCGAACCCCCACTGATGGTCTGGTCGCGCGCCCGCTACGGCGCCCTGCTGGCCCGGATCGGCCGCCATCCGCGGGCGGTGATCGCAGGCGCGGCGCTCGTCACGCTCGGCGGCGCGGCGCTCCTGCCGACGCTCGGCGGCACCTTCCTGCCCGACCTGAAGGAGGGCCACCTGATCCTGCACATGGCCGGCGCGCCCGGCACGTCCCTGCAGGAATCGCAGCGCCTCGGCGTCCAGATCACCGCGGAGCTCCGGCAGATCCCCGGCATCCGCGCGGTGGCCGCACAGATCGGCCGGGCCGAGGCCGGCCAGGACACGGCGGGCACGCATTACAGCGAGATCCACGTCGATCTCGATCAAGGGCTCGACGGCGCCGCCCAGCGGAGGGTCGAGGCGCGGATCCGGGCGCTCGCGGCGGGTTTTCCCGGCGCCGCCTTCTCGCTCAAGACCTTCCTGACCGAGCGGATCGAGGAGACGGTCTCCGGCTACACCGCGCCCGTGGTGGTCAACCTCGTGGGCAACGACCTCGACCGGATCGAGGCGGCGGCGCGCGCGGTCGCGCGGGAACTCGCCGAGGTGCGCGGCGCCCGCGACGTGCAGCAGGCCTCGCCCGCCGGCATGCCGCAGATCACCGCGAGCTTGCGCCCGGCGGACCTGCGCCACTGGGGCCTCGACGCGATCGAGGTGCTGGAGACGGTGCGCACCGCCTACCAGGGCGACGTGGTCGGCCAGACCTACGTGGGCAACGCGGTGTTCAACGTGCTGGTGAACCTCGACGAGCGGGCGCGCGGCCGGCTCTCGGGCCTGGGTGAGTTGCCCCTGCGCACGCCCGGCGGGCGCTACATCCGCCTCGCCCAGGTCGCCGACATCTACGAGACCACCGGCCGCTACCAGGTGCAGCATCAGGGCGCGCAGCGGGTCCAGGCGGTGACCGCGAACGTGGTGGGGCGGGACATTGCCGGCTTCGTGGCGGCGGCCAAGCGCAAGATCGCCAAGGAGGTGCAACTGCCCGAGGGCGTCTACGTCGCCTTCGCGGGCTCGGCGGAAGCGCAGACCCAGGCCCGGCGCGACCTGCTCATCGCCTCGGGCGCGGCCGGCCTCGGCATCGTGCTGCTGCTCGCCGTCGTGACGGGCTCCGGCGCCAACCTCGCACTCGTCCTGGTCAACCTGCCGCTGGCCTTCGTGGGCGGCGTCGCGGCGGTCGCGGCCACCGGCGGCGTGCTCTCGCTCGGCTCGATCGTCGGCTTCGTGACGCTGTTCGGCATCTCCTTGCGCAACACCATCATGATGATCGCCCACTACGAGCATCTGGTGACGGTGGAGGGCCGGCCCTGGACGGAGGGCACCGCGATCCTCGGCGCGGCCGACCGGCTGGTGCCGATCCTGATGACCTCGCTGGTGACGGGGCTCGGCCTGATGCCGCTGGCGCTGGGGGCGGGCGAGCCCGGCCGCGAGATCGAGGGCCCGATGGCCATCGTGATCCTCGGCGGCCTCGTCAGCTCGACGGTGCTGAACCTGCTGATCCTGCCGGGCCTCGCGCTGCGCTTCGCCCGGTTCGGGGGGGACCCGCAGGGCAGGGGGATGGAGCCCGGTCCCGGCCGGGCGGCCGGGACC
>NZ_LSIX01000976.1:0-2192 GCF_001556475.1 Methylobacterium sp. CCH5-D2
CCTGGAGGACGCGGCGATCAACCTGCTGATCTTCGCGGGGCTGGGCTGGTCGGCGGCCAACCGCGCCCGGCTCGGCACGGTGATGGCCTTCATCCTCCTGGTGCCGGCGCTCGCCACCGCCTGGGCCGCCTGGGACAAGCTCGCGGACTTCACCGCCCCGGCGCCGCTGCCGCTCACGCTGACCGGCCTCGGGGCGCTCGCGGTCAACCTCGCCTGCGCGCTGATGCTGGCGCGCCACCGGCACGGCTCGGGCAGCCTGACCCGGGCGGCCTACCTCTCGGCGCGCAACGACGCCTACGCCAACCTCGCCATCATCGCGGCCGGCCTCGTCACCGTGTTCTGGGCCTCGCCCTGGCCGGATCTCGTCGCGGCGGCGGGCATCGCGGTGATCAACGCGGACGCGGCCGGCGACGTCTTCCGGGCGGCCCGGGCCGAGCGGCGGGCCGCGCGTGCGGCCGGAGGAGCGTAGGATGCGCCTCTTCCCGATCTCCGACCTGCATCTCGAGCGGCGCCGGCCGGAGCTGATCCCGGCGCCCACCGCCCCCTTCGACGTGCTGGCCTGCGCGGGCGACCTCCACGAGGGCCATCCCGAGCGCGGGCTCGCCGCCCTCCTCGACCTCGCGCGGGGGCGCCCGGTCGTGCTGGTGCCGGGCAACCACGAGCGCTACGCCCCGACCGGCGACGGCCGGACCGCGCCCCAGCTCCTGGCGGCGCTGGAGGCGGAGGTCGTGCGCCTGAACGGGGCGGGGGCCCGCATCCACCTGCTGCAGCGGGGCGGCGCCTGCGTGATCGACGGGGTGCGCTTCGTCGGCGCGACCCTGTGGAGCGACTGGTCGCTCGCCGGGCGCTGGCTCGGTTCCGACGCGCCCGAGCGGCCGCAGGATCCGGTCGCCTACGCCGCCGCGCGGATGACCGACCCGGTCACGGGCTCGCGCGAGTATCTGGGCTCCATCCGCAACGCCGACGGCACGCCCTGGCAGCCGGCGGACGCGATGCGGGCCCACGCGGCCGAGCGCGCCGACCTGCTGGCGGGGCTGGCGCGGCCGCATGACGGCCCCACGGTCGCGATCACCCACCACCCGGCGAGCCCGCGCGCAGCCGACGCCTACCGGGAGGCGCCCGGCGTGCCCTGGTGGGTGCCGGCCTTCTACGCCACCACCGTGCTGGACGACCTGCCCGAGGCGGAGCGCCCGGACCTCTGGATCTCGGGCCATTTCCACGCCGGCCACGACATGCGGCTCGGGCGCTGCCGCTGGGTGGCGAACCCGGTCGAGGGCCGGACCTTCAGGCCGGATCTCGTCGTGGAGGTCGGGTGAGGGACAGGGCTGCGGGCGCGTGCCGCGGGCCGCCCGCTCGCCCGGTACCGCCGCGGCGCTAGCTTCCCGGGAACAAGAGCCGCCTTGAGAACGGACGCGGCCGGGAGGAAGGCCCCATGAACAGCTTCATCGCCGTGGTGCTGGTCTGCGCCAACGGGCTCGCGCAGGCCGAGTGCACCGACGACCGGGCCATCGAGGTGCGCAAGGTGAAGGTCGCCAACGAGCTCGGCTGCACCAGCGGCTGGCAGGAGATCATCGCCCGCACGGACCTGCGCGAGGAGATCGGCCGGACCGCCTACCTCAAGACGGAGTGCCGCCGGGTGAAGGCGGGCGGCTAGGATGGAAGCCGCCCGGAGCGGGCCGAACGCATGATGCGGGGAAGGGGACGCCGGTTTCCCGACACCATCATGCGACGACGCGAACCAAGAGCCGGTCGCGGGGGATCCGGGAACGGCTCCGGCCGCGCGCCGCGCGGACGGCCCGATGGGCCTGGACCAGGAGGTCGAGGGGCAGCCAGGGCCGGTGCAGGCGCACCGCCTCCGGGGGCAGGGTGCAGGCCTCGTCCCGGCCCACCACGAGGTGGATCCCGGGCCAGTGCCGGCCGACCGCCCGCGCGAGCCGGGGGCCGTCCATCACGCCCGACAGGCTGGCGCCGGTCAGGACCAGGGCGACGTCGTCGCCGCAGCGCCGCAGCACGGCCACCGCCGCCTCGCCGCTGGCGCAGGTGATCGGGTCGAGATCGGTCTCCGCCAGCAGGAGCGCGGCCCGGTCCCGGGCGGCCGGGCTCTCATCGACGACGAGCGCCAGCGGGGCGGTGTGGGTGATGGCGGTGTGAGTGATAGTGGTTTGAGTGATTCTGGGCGACGGACCCTGGCC
>NZ_LSIX01000977.1:0-216 GCF_001556475.1 Methylobacterium sp. CCH5-D2
GACGGGTTCGAGCGCGCGGTCGGCGGCATCGTGGCGACCGTCACGGCGGCGGCGACCGAGTTGCAGGCCACCGCCCAGAGCATGGCGGCCACCGCGCGCGAGACGGCGGGCCAGTCCGTCTCCGTCGCCGCCGCCGCCGAGGAGGCGGCCTCGAACGTCACCACCGTGGCGGCGGCGGCCGAGGAACTCGGCGCCTCGGTGGCCGAGATCGGCCGG
>NZ_LSIX01000978.1:0-310 GCF_001556475.1 Methylobacterium sp. CCH5-D2
CAGGTTGCCCCCCTGCAGGGTGAACCCGTCCCCCGCGCTCAGGCTGTTCGCGCCCCCGCCGAAGCCCGGGCCGTTCCTGAGCGTGACGTCGGAGCCCAGGATGAAGGCATCGTCCCCGGCCGAGGCCTGGAGAGTCTCGATCAGCGTCTTCTACGGAACGCCCGAGGATCCGGCCGCGAGGGTCGTCCTGGCGCTCTCGAAGTTCGCGTAGGTCTGGCCCTGCCAGGAGAGGGAGCGGCCCTGGGTGTCCCATGAGCCGTCGGCCGTCCGGACCCAGCGGGCCGCCGAGGCGGCGCTCTCGAAGGAGGCG
>NZ_LSIX01000979.1:0-3629 GCF_001556475.1 Methylobacterium sp. CCH5-D2
GTCCGGGGGATCCCGTCCCCGCGGGGCGGGGAGGGGAACTTCATGACCTCCGACACGCTCACTCCCCCGCCTGCAGCACCGCGGGCCCGCCGCGGCGCCGCCGCCGGGCGTTGACCCGGTGCCGCAGCCGGTCGAGGGCGAGGTAGACGACGGGGGTGGTGTAGAGGGTCAGGATCTGGCTCACGATCAGGCCGCCCACGATGGCGATGCCGAGGGGCTGGCGCAGTTCCGCGCCCTCGCCGCCGCCGACGATCAGCGGCGCCGCCCCGAGGAGCGCGGCCAAGGTTGTCATCATGATCGGGCGGAAGCGCAAGAGGCAGGCTTCCGTGATCGACTCCGCCGGCGCGAGACCGCGCGTGCGCTCGGCATCGAGGGCGAAATCGACCATCATGATCGCGTTCTTCTTCACGATGCCGATGAGCAGGAACACCGCGATAAGCGCCACGATCGAGAACTCGGTGCCGGTCACCAGCAGCGCCAGCACCGCGCCGATGCCGGCCGAGGGCAGCGTCGAGAGGATGGTGAGCGGGTGCACGAAGCTCTCGTACAAGATGCCGAGCACCGCGTAGACGGCCAGGATCGCGGCCAGGATCAGCAGCGGCTGGCGCGAAGCGCTCGACTGGTAGTTCTTCGCCGCGCCCGAGTACGAGCCGTGGATGGTGGCCGGCAGGCGCAGCTCCGCCATCGCCCGCTCGATCGCCGCGGTCGCGTCCGACAGGCTCTTGCCCGGCGCGAGGTTGAACGAGATCGTGGTGGCCACGAACAGGCCTTGGTGGCTCACCTGCACGGGCGCGTTGCCGGTCTCGAAGCGGGCGAAGGCCGAGAGCGGGATCATGGTCTCCTTGGCGGAGGAGACGGGCGCGGCCGAGGAGGCGCCGCCCTTGGACGCCGCGATGGCGTTGGCGGCCGCGTTCCGGGCGGAATCGGCCGCGATGGCCGAGGCGGTGTCGGTGGTGGTCGCCGCGCCCGTCGTGGTCGCGTTGACGTTGGCGGTCCCGCCCGCCGCCACCGTGCCGGCGACCGCGTTGGTGGTGGCCGAGCCCCGCGCCTTGCCGCCCGAGGTCGAGACGAAGATCTGCTTCAGGCTCTCCGGGGTCTCCAGGTAGCGCGGGTCGATCTCCATCACGACGTGGTACTGGTTCAGCGGGTTGTAGATCGTCGAGACCTGCCGCTGGCCGAAGGCGTCGTAGAGGGTGTTGTCGATCTTGTCGGGGGTGATGCCGTACCGGAAGGCGGTGGCCCGGTCGATGACGATGCGGCTCTCCAGGCCCCCCTCCTGCTGGTCGGAGGTGACGTCCGAGAAGGTCGGGTCCTTCTGCAGCATCGCGACGAGCTTGGGCGCCGCTGCGTAGAGCTCCGCCGCCGTGTCGCCCTGCAGGCTGTACTGGTACTGGGCGAAGCTCTGGCGCCCGCCCATCTGCAGGTCCTGGCGCGGGAAGACGTAGAGCCTGGCGCCCGCCACGCGCGCGAGCTTCGGGCGCAGGCGGGCCATCACCGCGGAGATCGGGTCGCGCTCGGAGCGGGGCTTCAGGCCGATGAAGGCGTTGGCGGAGTTCGTGCCGCGCCCGCCCGTGAAGGCGACGACGCTGTCCACCGCCGGGTCCGCCTGCACGATGGCCGCGGCCTCGCGCATCTTCTTCTCCATCGACTGGAACGAGATGCGCTGGTCGGCCTGGATGCCGCCCATCATCTGCCCCGTGTCCTGCTCGGGGAAGAAGCCCTTCGGCACGATGACGTAGAGGTAGACGTTGAGCCCCACGGTCGCGAGCAGCGAGAGCAGCACCAGGCGGGGATGGCGCAGCGCGACGGTGAGCGTGCGGGCATAGGCCCGCAGCATCGCCTCGAACCCGCCCTCCAACGCGCGCAGCACGATGTTCGGGCGCTTGGCGCGGGTCTCCGGCCGGAGGAGCCGCGCGCACATCATCGGCGTGGTGGTGAGCGAGAGCACCAGCGAGATCAGGATCGCGAGCGACAGGGTGAGCGAGAATTCGAGGAAGATGCGCCCGACGAGGCCGCCCATCAGCAGGATCGGCAGGAACACGGCGACGAGCGACAGGCTCATCGAGACCACCGTGAAGCCGACCTCGCGCGCCCCCGCCAGCGCCGCCTCGACGCGCGACTTGCCCATCTCGATGTGGCGCTGGATGTTCTCCAGCACCACGATGGCGTCGTCCACCACGAAGCCCGTGCCGATGATCAGCGCCATCAGCGACAGGATGTTGAGCGAGAAGCCCAGCAGGTACATCGCCGAGAAGGTGCCGACGATCGAGATCGGCACCGCGACCGCCGGGATCAGCGTGGCCCGGGCCGAGCGCAGGAAGGCGTAGACGACGAGGATCACCAGGGCGACGGCGATCAGCAGGGTCTCCTCGGTGGCCGCCAGCGTCGCCCGGATGGTGGCGCTGCGATCGCCCGTCAGCTTGATCTCGATGCCGCCGGGCAGCGCCGCCGCGATCTGCGGCAGGGCGTCCTTCACGCCCTTGATCGTCTCGACGACGTTCGAGCCCGGCTGCTTGTAGACGAACAGGATCACGCCCTGCCGGCCGTTGACGAGGCCGAGGTTGCGCCGATCCTCGACCCCGTCCCGGATCTGGCCGACGTCGGTGAGGCGCACCGCAGCCCCGTTGCGGTAGGCCACGACGATGTCGCGGTAATCCTCGGCCTTGCGGCCCTGGTCGTTGGCGTAGAGCTGGTAGCGGCGGTCGCCGACGTCGATGTCGCCCTTGGGCGAGTTGGCGTTGGCCGACGCCAGCGCCGCCCGGATGCCCTCGAGCCCGATGCCGTAGTTGAACAGCGCGGTCGGATCGAGCTCGACGCGCACCGCCGGGAGCGACGAGCCGCCGATATCGACGTTGCCGACCCCCGGCAGCTGCGAGAGCTTCTGCTGCACGACCGTGGCGGCGGAATCGTAGAGCTGGCCCGGCGTCAGCGTGTCCGAGGTCAGCCCCAGGATGATGATCGGCGACTCGGCGGGGTTGAACTTGCGGTAGGTCGGGTTGGTGCGCAGTGCGGAGGGCAGGTCGGCGCGCGCGGCGTTGATCGCCGCCTGCACGTCGCGGGCGGCGCCGTCGATGTCGCGGTTGAGGCCGAACAGCAGGACGATGCGCACCGTGCCGAGGGAACTCGTGGACGTCATCTCGTTGACGTCGGCGATGGCACCCAGCCGGCGCTCCAGGGGCGCCGCGACCGTGGTGGCCATGGTCTCGGGGGAAGCGCCCGCCATCTGGGCCTGCACGAGGATGACGGGGAAATCGACCTGCGGCAGCGGCGCCACCGGCAGCTTCAGGAAGGCGAAGATGCCGGCCAAGAGCACGCCGATGGTCAGCAGCGTGGTCGCCACCGGGCGCCGGATGAAGGGCTCGGAGATGTTCACGGGCCGACACCCGCGCGCTCTTCCATGAAGGCGCCGGAACCGCAACGCGCCCCCTCTCCCGTGCGGGAGAGGGTTGGGGTGAGGGACGAGAACTCTCCGGAAAGGTCTGGCCATAGCCGCGGAGACGCTGCGGCTTCTCCGGATGGCTCCGGATCCCTCACCCTGTCCCTCTCCCGCACGGGAGGGGGGACCCGCGCGTCGTCCGGGACGCTACGGCTCGGGTGGGGGCCACCCTCCCCCGCAGAGGGGGGAGGGA
>NZ_LSIX01000097.1:0-1088 GCF_001556475.1 Methylobacterium sp. CCH5-D2
CCGCCTCTCCCCGCGCGCCGGGAGAGGCGGTTGTCTCGTACGGGATCCGAAGGACCGGACGCTTCGACCGGATCCCGGAAACCAGAGCCCTCAGCCCGCCGCCCGGTGCGCCACGGCCGGTGCGGCCTCGAGGCTGTCCGCGTAGCGGTCGAGCGCCTCGAGCGTGGCCGCGAAGATCGCCGAGACGCGCTCCGCCGTCCCGGCCGGGGGCAGGTCGCCCGCCTCGCGCGCCGCGTGCTCGATCCCGCCGAGGTCGGCCGCGAGCGCCGCCGCGCCGATGTTGGCGCTCATCGACTTGAGCCCGTGCGCGGCGCTGGCCACCGCCCGCGGATCGCCCGCGGCGAGAGCCTGCGCCAGCGCCTCCAGCGCCGCCGGACCCTGGCGCGTGTAGAGGCCGAGCACCCGCCCGAAGAAGGCGCCGTCGCCCATCTCGCGCAGGCCCTGCAGGACCTGCGCGTCGAGGAGCTGTGCGTCGAGGGGCGTGTCGGGCGCGGCCGAGGCCGCGGCGCCGTCGCGGGCGGCCCGCGCGGGCGCGCCCTGCGTGCCGGGCGCCAGGATGCCGCCGAGCAGCGCGGCGAGCTGGGCCAGGGTGAAGGGCTTGGCGAGCGCCCCGTCCATGCCGGCCTCGCGCCAGGCCACGGCGCCGTCGCCGACGACGTGGGCGGTGAGCGCCACGATCGCCACGCGCGGGAGGCCCTCCGCGGCCTCGCGCGCGCGGATGGCGCGGGAGGCCGCGAAGCCGTCGAGCACCGGCATGTTGCCGTCCATCAGGATCAGGTCGAAGGGCGTCTCGGCCTGGGCGAGCACCGCCGCCGCGCCGTCCTCGACGCCGACGACCGCGGTGACGCCGCAGCGCGCCAGCGCCTCGACCGCGACCTCGCGGTTGACCGCGCTGTCGTCGGCGACGAGCACCCGCGCGCCCGGGAATTGCGGCAGCGCCTGCGCGGCCTGCGCGGCTCCCACTGCCGCGGCTCCCTGCGCGAAGGGCTCGCCCGTCGCGAGCGCGGCGAGGGTGGCGCGCCACTCGCTCTGCACCACGGGCCAGCGCAGGAGCTCGTCCGCGAGCCCGGCCCGCAGGGCCTCGGCAC
>NZ_LSIX01000980.1:0-463 GCF_001556475.1 Methylobacterium sp. CCH5-D2
GGCGCCGCCAAGCCGGCCGCCAAGCCGGGCGCGGCCGCGCCCAAGCCGGCCGCCGAGTAGTCCCTCGGAAGGCGGGCGCGGGCCGGCATCCGCTGTGGTGCCGGCCCGCGCCCGTGCTATGTTGCGCTGTCTCGAAGGGACGCCTCGAACCGGTCGGACGGTCCATGTCCTGTCGCCATCAGCCCGACGCACCCCGGCCCGGCGCCCTGCAGGACGCGCCCTCCTTCTCGCGCAAGTGGCGCCGCTTCCCGAGCGCGCTGCCCGCGGCCTGCAACGACAACCACCGGCCCGGCCGCCTGCGCACGGCGCTGCTGGCCGGTTCCGGCATCGCCGGGTTGCTGGCCGGCCTGCTGGCCGTCGCGGCATCGCTGATCTGAGGCGTCCTCCGGTTGATGGGTTCGGTCCAACGCATCGTCTCAGGACGAAGCGCGGGTCCCCTCTCCCAGAGGGAGAGGGACAGGGT
>NZ_LSIX01000981.1:0-22275 GCF_001556475.1 Methylobacterium sp. CCH5-D2
ACCCGGCTTTCTGCGAAAGCAGACCTCTCCCTATGGGAGAGGGGACCCGCGCCTCTTGCGGGAGCCGGGCCGTCGATTGCGATCGATCCCGCGCACCGATCGCCGGAACTGTGGCGGAAGGTCCGCCGAGCGCCGTTGCTTTCGGGTCGGCGGCGGCTATAGTCCGCGCGCTTTTCGAGGGGTCCGGCCCGCGTGCCGGCCCCTGTGTTGTTTCAGGAGACGCGCTTGATCACCCCCGCCTTCGCGCAAGGATCCGCCCCGGCCGGAGGCGCGGAGATCGCCTTGCAGGTGGTCCCGTTCGTCCTCATCTTCGTGATCATGTACTTCCTGATCCTGCGACCCCAGCAGAAGCGGGTCAAGGAGCATCAGGCCCTGGTCAAGAACGTGCGCCGCGACGACACGATCGTGACCACGGGCGGCCTCGTCGGCCGCGTCACCAAGGTGCAGGACGACGCCTCCGAGATCGAGGTCGAGATCGCGCCGAACGTGCGGGTGAAGATCGTCCGGACGATGATCTCCGAGGTCCGCGTCAAGGGCGGCCCGGTCAAGGCCGCCTGACGGCTCTCACGCGCGACGCCCGCCCCCGCGGCGGGCCTGAGAACACAAGAGACGACGGCGGATGTTGCGCTTTTCCCGTTCGAAGATCTTCGCGACGCTCGCCGTCATCCTGGTCGGCCTCAGCCTGGCGGTGCCGAGCTTCTTCCCGGCCGACAGCCGGAAGGCCTTCATGGCCTCGCTGCCGAGCTGGTTCCCGGCCTGGATCGTGCCGAGCCGCGCGATCGTGCTGGGCCTCGACCTGCAGGGCGGCTCGCAGCTCCTGCTCGAGGTCGATCAGAACGAACTCGTCGCCTCGCAGGCCAAGGCCCTGCGCGACGACGTGCGCCGCATCCTGCAGCAGGAGGGCGTGCGGGCCGACGGCGGCATCGGCCTGCAGCCGCGCGGCGTGCAGGTCCGCATCGCGGACGCGGCGGCGCGCGCCAAGGCGATGCCGAAGCTGCGCGAGCTGGCCCAGCCGATCTCCAACGCGCTGGTCGGCCAGACGGGCGCGCGCACCCTCGACATTACCGAGCAGCCGGACGGCCTGATCCGCATGACGCTGACGGACCAGGGCATCACCGACCGCACGCGGCGCGCGGTGAGTCAGGGCATCGAGGTGATCCGCCGCCGCCTCGACTCGACCGGCACCACCGAGCCGTCGATCCAGCAGCAGGGCGCCGACCGCATCCTGATCCAGGTGCCGGGCGAGCAGAACCCGGAGCGGCTGGAGAAGCTCCTCGGCTCGACCGCCAAGCTCGAGTTCCGCATGCTGGCCGACTCGCCCTCGGGCGACGTCGACCTGCTGCCCTCCCGCGACGAGAAGGGCGCCCGCGTCCCCGTCGAGCGACGCATCATGGCCGACGGCGGCGACCTCACCGACGCCCAGCCCTCGTTCGACCAGCAGTCGCGCGAGCCGATGGTCAGCTTCAAGTTCAACCTGAAGGGCGCCCAGCGCTTCGGCCAGGCCACCGCCGAGAACGTCGGCCGCCGCATGGCGATCGTGCTCGACAACGAGGTCGTCTCCGCGCCCGTCATCCGCACGGCGATCACCGGCGGCTCGGGCCAGATCACCGGCAACTTCACGGTGCAGCAGGCCAACGACCTCTCGGTGCTGCTGCGGGCGGGCGCGCTGCCGGCGAAGTTCACGGTCGTCGAGCGCCGCGTGGTCGGCCCCGGCCTCGGCCGCGACTCGATCGAGGCCGGCAAGCTCGCCACCTTCGTGGCGGCGGGCCTCGTCATCGCCTTCATGTTCGCGACCTACGGCACCTTCGGCTTCATCGCGAACATCGCGCTGATCGTCCACGTCGGCCTGATCCTCGGCCTGATGTCGGTGCTCGAGGCGACCATGACGCTGCCCGGCATCGCCGGCATCGTGCTCACCATCGGCACGGCGGTGGATTCCAACGTGCTGATCTACGAGCGCATGCGCGAGGAAGCCCGCGCCGGGCGCTCGCTGATCTCGGCGCTCCAGGCCGGCTTCGACCGGGCGTTCGCCACCATCATCGACTCGAACTCGACCATGGCGATCGCGGCCATCATCCTGTTCTTCCTCGGCTCCGGCCCGGTGAAGGGTTTCGCGGTCGTGTTCATCCTGGGCATCCTCACCACGGTCATCACCGCCGTGACGCTGACCCGGATGATGATCGCGCTCTGGTACAACACCTTCCGGCCCAAGGCCCTGCCGTTCTGAAGACCCTGCCGTTCCGAGCCCGTAACACCAGGGGAGACCGCGAGAAGCCTTCCCGAGCACGAGACCGATCATGCGCCTGCTCCGCCTCTGGCCCGACGAGTCGCACTTCGACTTCATGCGCTTCCGGCGCATCACCTTCCCGCTCTCGGCGATCCTGTCGGTGGCGACCGTGGTGCTGTTCGTGACCGTGGGGCTGAACTTCGGCATCGACTTCAAGGGCGGCACCCTGGTCGAGCTTCAGGCCAAGCCCGGCAAGACGACGGATGTCGGCGCGATCCGCCACACGGCCAACGGCTTCGGCTTCGGCGAGACCGAGGTGCAGGAACTCGGCGGCGAGGGGCAGGTGCTGGTGCGCTTCCCGCTCCAGGCCGGCGAGCAGGGCCAGACCGCGGTCATGAACAAGGCGCACGCCGCCTTCGACGCCGATTACGACTTCCGCCGCACCGAGACGGTGGGCCCGCGCGTCTCGGGCGAGCTGGTCCAGTCCGGCACGCTCGGCGTCGTGCTCTCGGTCGTCGCCGTGCTGCTCTACCTCTGGTTCCGCTTCGAGCGGGAGCTGGCGCTCGGCGCCATCGTGGGCACGCTCCACGACATCGTGCTGACGGTCGGCATCTTCATCATCAGCCGCATCGAGTTCAACATGACCTCGATCGCCGCGATCCTGACCATCGTCGGCTACTCGCTCAACGAGACGGTCGTGGTGTTCGACCGGACCCGCGAGCTGATGCGCCGCTACAAGACGATCCCGACCGTCGAGCTGCTCAACCTCTCGATCAACTCCACCATGTCGCGCACCGTGATGACCTCGATCTCGACGGCCCTGTCGCTGCTGGCGCTGGTGCTGTTCGGCGGCGAGGCGATCAAGGGCTTCGCGGTGGTGATGCTCTGCGGCGTGGTGATCTGCACCTACTCGGCGATCTTCGTCTCGACCCCGGTGCTGATCTATCTCGGCCTGATGCTCTCGGGCGTGAAGCGGGCCTCCGAGAGCCGGGGCGGCGTGCCCCAGGCGGCGGAGTAGCGGTTTGGCGGGTTTCGACGCGGGCTTCCTGCCGGGGCGCTTCCCGATCGACGCCTACGGCAACGGCGGCTTCCGCTTCGCCGACATGTCGCATCGCGGCTCGATCCTCGTCCTGCCCGCCGGCATCCGGGCCTGGGACGTCGCGGACCCGCGTCGGATCGACCGCACGGCGCTCCGCCCGGTCCAGGCCGAGGCTGGGGCGATTGAGCTGCTCCTCGTGGGCACGGGCGCCGACATCGTGCCGCTGCCCCCCGACCTGCGGGTCTGGCTCAAGGACATGGGCGTCGGCCTCGACGTGATGCAGACGGGCGCGGCGGCGCGCACCTACAACATCCTGGCGGGCGAGAACCGCAAGGTCGCCGCCGCCCTGATCGCGGTGGGCTGAGGAACCGGATGGCCGACCGGGTGAGCGAGAACGCGGCGCCTGCGGGTGAGGGGGGAGGCCTCGACTTCGCCCTCCGCCACTGCGAGGCGCTGGTGCGGGCGGGCGACCCGGACCGCTACTTCGCCACGCTCTTCGCTCCGGCCGCGGCGCGGCCCCACCTCTTCGCGCTCTACGCCTTCAGCCTCACGGTCGCCCGCGTGCGCGAGGCCGCCACCAACCCGATGGCCGGGGAGATCCGCCTGCAATGGTGGCGCGACGCGCTCCAGGGCGAGGCGCGCGGCGACGTCCGGGCGAACCCGGTCGCGGCGGCCCTGGAGGACGCGATCGTCGGGCGCCGCCTCGGGCGCCAGCCCTTCGTGGACCTGATCGACGCCCGGGTCTTCGACCTCTACGACGACCCGATGCCGCGCCTGAACGACCTAGAGGGCTATTGCGGCGAGACCGCCTCCAGCCTGTTCCGGATCGCCAGCCTGATCGTGGCGGAGGGCGCCGATCCCGGCGGCGCGACGGCGGCGGGCCATGCGGGCGTCGCCTACGGCATCGTCGGCCTGCTGCGGGCGCTGCCCTGGCACGCCCGCTCGGGCCAGGTCTACCTGCCGGCCGACATCCTGACCCGGCACGGCGTCACCCGCGAGGACATCGTGACGGGACGCGGCGGCCCGGGACTGAAGGGCGCCTGCGCCGACCTGCGGGGGGTGGCGCGGCGCCATCTCGAGGCCGTCCGCGCCCAGCACGCCGCCCTGGCGCCGGCCGCGCGCCTCGCCTTCCTGCCGCTCGCGCTGGCCGAGGACTATCTCGCGGCGATGGAGCGGGTCTCCTACGATCCGCTCAACACACTGGTGGAGATCCCGCGCTGGCGCCGCCTCTGGCGCCTATGGCGGGCCGCCCGGAGCGCGCGGTAGCGGGGCCGTCACGCCACCGCCCTCATCGGCGCGCTCATCCCGTGCGCGTCCGGCGCGGCGAGCAGCGCCGTCATCTCGGCCTTCGGCATCGGCGCGCCGAAGAGGTAGCCCTGGCCGAAGTCGCAGCCCTGGCCCGAGAGCCAGTCGACGCTGGCATCCGTCTCGATGCCCTCTGCCGTGGTGACGAGGCCGAGGCTCGCCGAGAGCTTGATGATCGCGTCGACGAGCTTGGCCCGCTCGTCGCTCATCGTGATCGTGTCGACGTAGGAGCGGTCGATCTTCAGCTTGTCGAACTTCAGCTCGCGCAGGTGGTAGAGGCTGGAATAGCCGGTGCCGAAATCATCGAGCGCGATGCGCACGCCGAGGTTCTGCAGCGAGGTCAGCGTGGTCCGGGCCGCCTCCAGATCCTGCACCAGGGCGCTCTCGGTGATCTCCACCTCCAGGCGCGACGGGGGGAAGCCCGTCTCGGTGAGGATCGCCAGGACGCGCTCGCACAGCCAGCGGTCCTGGAACTGCTGCGGCGAGATGTTGACCGCCAGCAGCAGGTGCGAGGGCCAGTCGCGCGCGTCGAGGCAGGCCTCGCGGAGGAGGCGATAGCTGAGGTCGGCGATCATGCCGGTCTCCTCCGCGATGGCGATGAAGTGGCCGGGCGTGAGCAGGCCGCGGACCGGATGACGCCAGCGCGCCAGCACCTCGACGCCGATGAGCGTCTTCTCCGGCAGCGCCACCACGGGCTGGTAGAACGGCTCGATCTCGCCGCGCTGGATGGCGTCGCGCAGCTCGCTCTCGAGCTGGGCGCGGGCGCGCAGCTCGAGGTCCATCGCGCTCTTGAAGACCCGGTAGGTGCCGCGGCCGTCCTTCTTGCCCTGGTACATGGCGAGGTCGGCCGCGTGCAGCACCGCGTCGGCGTCGGCCATGTCGGGCTCGATCAGCGCGATGCCCACGGTGCCGCCGACCTTCAGGGCGTTCCCGCACCAGAGCACCGGCTCGCCGATCGCCGCGATGATCGCCTGGGCGAGGCGCACGAGCCCGTCGCTGCCCCCGTCGAGCGGGACCAGCACGGCGAACTCGTCGCCGCCGAGCCGCGCCGCGACGCCGCCCGCCGGGATGATCCGGCGCAGGCGCTCGGCCACCGCGCAGAGCACCGCGTTGCCGGCGGCGTGGCCGTAGATGTCGTTGACGGGCTTGAAGCGGTCGAGGTCGAGCAGCAGCACCGCCCGGGTCGGCACGGGGCCTGCGGCCGCGCGCTCCGCTTCGACGGATTCGAGGAAGAGCCGGCGGTTGGCGAGCCCCGTCAGCACGTCGTGCCGGGCGATGGATTCGGCCTCGCGCGCCGCCGCATCGCGCTCGCGCAGGGCCTCGCGCAGCAGGAGCGACTTGCGGACGCTGGCGCCGAACATCGCCAGCCCCATCAGCGCGAACAGCATGAAGAGGTCCGAGACCCCGTGGCGCGTCACGAACGCGTTCAGCTCCTCGAAGACGTGGAACTGCGCGCCGATGATCCAGAGGCAGGCCCCGATCGTCAGCAGGCAGAGCGCTTCGTAGAGCTCGCCTTCCCCCCAGCTGCCGCGTCTCACCATCGCTCGTCTCTCCCGCCCGACCAATGAGACACGGCAGTGGTTTCGTGCGGGCTAAGGCCGGCCCGCGGCGGCCCGCCGAAGGTCCGGATGGTTAGCCGTGGCCTAACGGCCCGTCCGCCCCGGACGCGGGCGAGCGGCCGTTGAGCGGACAGCACGGCTCTGTTAGAGGCCCAGCAACGGGACCGTTCCAAAGCGGCCCGACCGGAGGATACGCGCCCTGTGACGACCTGGAACCAAGTCTACGACCCATTCGGGAATGCATGGCTGTCGACGTTGGCTGCCTCGCTTCCTGTGATTGCGCTGCTCGGCATGATCGCGAGCGGCAAAGTTCAGGCGCACATCGCCGCTGTCCTCTCGCTCATCATCGCCTTTCTGGTGGCGACGGTCCTCTTCACCATGCCGATGGATCTGGCGCTGCGCGCCTCCGTGCTCGGCATGGTCACCGGCTTCTTCCCGATCGGCTGGATCATCCTCAACGTGATCTTCCTCTACCGGCTCACGGTGGAGAAGGGCTGGTTCGCGACCCTGCAGCAATCGGTCGCCGGCATCACGGCGGACCGGCGCATCCAGCTCCTGCTGGTGGCCTTCGCCTTCGGCGCCTTCTTCGAGGGCGCGGGCGGCTTCGGCACCCCGGTGGCGGTGACGGGCGCGATCCTGATCGGCCTCGGCTTCTCGCCGCTGGCGGCATCGGGCCTCTCGCTCATCGCCAACACCGCGCCGGTGGCCTACGGCGCGCTCGGCGCCCCGATCCAGGGGCTGGCCTCGGTCACGGGCTACGACCCCTACGTGCTCGGCGCGATGATCGGCCGGCAGCTGCCCTTCTTCTCGGTGATCGTGCCGTTCTGGCTGATCTGGGTGTTCGCGGGCTTCCGCGGCATGATCAAGATCTGGCCGCCGATCCTGGTCTGCGGCGCCTCCTTCGCGGCCGCGCAGTTCCTGATCTCGAACTACGTCAACCCGTGGATCGTCGATATCGGCGCCTCCCTCGTCTCGATGGGCGCGCTCGTCCTGTTCCTGAAGTTCTGGCAGCCCAAGGAGATCTGGGCCTCGCCGGCACTTCGCGGCAACGACCCGTCGATCGGCTACGGCACGCCCCGCCCCGCCTCGCTCGGCGCCGCGGTGCCCGGCGACCTGCCCAAGGTCGAACTCGGCGGCCGCACCGCGACCTCGCGCGAGATCATGATGGCGTGGGTTCCGTGGATCATCCTCTCGGTCGTCGTCGCGATCTGGGGCACGGGCTGGTTCAAGGGCATCGTCAACCCGCTCTTCACCTGGAAGTACGAGGTGCCGGGCCTGCACAACGTGATCATGAAGGTGCCGCCGGTCGAGGCGCACCCGAAGGCCGAGCCCGCGGTCTTCGCCTTCACCTACATGTCCTACACGGGCACCGGCGTGCTGTTCGCGGCGCTCATCTCCGGCCTGATCATGCGCTTCTCGCCCAAGCGCCTCGTCACCGCCTACATCGAGACGATCTGGGTGCTGCGCTACTCGCTCATCACCATCGCGGCGATGCTGGCGCTCGGCGTGCTCACCCGCTACGCGGGCGTCGATGCCACGCTCGGCCTCGCCTTCGCCGGCACGGGCATCCTCTACCCGTTCTTCGGCACGCTGCTCGGCTGGCTGGGCGTCGCGCTGACGGGCTCGGACACCGCCTCCAACGTGCTCTTCGGCGGCCTGCAGAAGATCACCTCGGAGCAGCTCGGCCTGTCGGGCATCCTGATGGCCTCGGCCAACTCGTCGGGCGGCGTGATGGGCAAGATGATCGACGCCCAGTCGATCGTCGTGGCCTCGACGGCCACCGGCTACTTCGGCCAGGAGGGCAAGATCCTGCGCTTCGTGTTCTGGCACTCGATCGTGCTGGCCTGCCTCGTGGGCGGCCTCGTGATGCTGCAGGCCTACGTGCACCCGTTCAGCGCCATGGTGATCCACCCGAACTGACGCGGCCCGTACGGCTGGGACCGACCGACCCGCCCCGGACCTCCGGGGCGGGTTTTTTCGTGCGCGCTCGGGATTAGGCCTCGACGCGGAACCGTACCTTCCCGACGGTCCGCGGCGCCCCAGTTGCGCCGTGATGTTCCTCCGCCGCATCCGCCGGGACACGCTCGCCGACCTGCCCCGCCTGACGACCGAGCGGCTCGTGATCGCGGGCCTCGTCCCCGGCGACGCGGAGGCGATGCGCCGCCTCACCGACGACCCGGCGATCACCGGCGCCGTCGATTTCCTGCCCGATCCGTTCACGCTGGAGGACGCGCACGCCATGATCGCCAGCGGGCGACGCGGCCGCGACCGGTTCCTCGGGGCCTGGGCGCGGGCCGACCGCGCCCTCGTCGGCGTCGTGGGCGCGCATCTCAGGGGCGAGGGTGCGGTCGAGATCGGCTACTGGATCGGCGGCGCCGCGCGCGGGCGCGGCTTCGGCGCCGAGGCGGTGTCCGGCATCCTCGGCCTCCTCAAGGGCCGGTTCCCCCATCGCACGATCGTGGCGGAGTGCCGCCCGGCCAACACGGCCTCCTGGGGCCTGCTCACCAAGCTCGGCTTCCGCGACACCGGCGACGACGGCCACCGGCCGGGCCGGCGCGTGATGGTCTGGGGACAGGCAGCCTGAGGCGGGCAACGCGCCGGCCACGCTTCTTCGCGCGGCGTCCATCGTCTAGGGTATCGCCTCCCTCGATCCCCGATCACGCTCCATGACTGCCCGACCGACCCTCCGGCCCGGCCCCGCGGCCGTGCTCCTCGCAGCCCTGCTCGCGGCACCCGCGAGCCCGCCAGCCCGCGCGGCGGGCACCGAGCCCTGGCGGGTCTCGGGCAAGCTCTACGGCGAGCCGGACAGGCAGCGCCCGGAGGACGCCGCCGCGAGCGCCAAGGCCGACGACGTCAGCGGGATCGCCTGCGCGACCGATGCGGGCTTCCCGCGCGTCTGCCTCGTGGCGGACGACGAGTCCCAGGGCGCGCAGATCGTGGTCCTGCACGAGGGGGCCATGCGGGCCGGCAGCTTCATCCGGCTCACCGACGCCGCCCACGAGGGCGAGCCGCTCGAACTGGACGCGGAGGGCGTCGCCTACGCCGACGGCGCCTTCTACGTGATCGGCTCGCACGGCCGCCCGCGGCACGCCGCCGGCAAGCCCGAGGCCGGCACGGTGGCGCGGGCCGAGGCGACGCGGCAGCTGTTCCGGATCCGCTTCGACCCGGGCGCGGTCGATCGCGAGACCGGCGTGCTCACGGGCGCGCCCGAGATCGCCGCCACGCGGGCTCTGGCGCGGCTGATCGGGGACGAACCTCTGCTGAGGCCCTTCCACGACCGGCCGCTCGAGGAGGGCGGGGTGACGGTCGAGGGCGTGGCGGTGCGGGACGGCCGGCTCCATGTCGGCTTCCGCGGCCCCGTCCTCCGGGACGGCGACGCCGTGATCCTCTCGGTGCCGCTGGAGGGGCTGTTCGAGGGCGAGGCGGGCGCCGCGGCGGTCAGCCGGCTGGCGCTCGGGCGCGACAGCGAGGGCCGGGCGCGGGGCGTGCGCGACCTCGCCGCCGTGCCGGAGGGCTTCCTGATCCTGGCCGGCCCGATGCTCGACCCGAAGGGCGACGGCGTGGAGGCCGGCGACTACGCGATCTTCCGCTGGAACGGTGCGGATGCCCCCGTCCAGGCGCTCGCCCTCGACGGCTACGGCAGGAAGGTCAAGCCCGAGGCGCTCCTGCCGCTGGAGCGGACGCAGGACCGCCTGCGCGCCCTGGTGCTGTTCGACGGGCCGAAGGAGGGCGCGCCGCGGACGGTCGAGATCCCGCTGCGCTGACCGGCTCCGGGACCCGGCTGCGAGAGCCCGGTCCGGGGTGCTTCGATCCTCAGGGATCCCGGGCGCCCGCGAGGCCGCCGCGGCCCTACTCCGCCGCCGCGCGCGGCGCGTCCCCGCCGATCCACGCCGCGAGGTCGGCCCGCGCCCGGTCGGTCAGCGCGCGCTTCTTCAGCGCCGCCTTCTCGGGGCCGCGCAGGCGCCGGCCGGTCTCGTTGCGGGGCATCCGGTCGAGCGGGGGGAACAGGCCGAAATTGACGTTCATCGGCTGGAAGGAGCGGGGCGCGCCCTCGTCGGTTGCCTCCACGTGCCCGCCCGTGATGTGGGCGATCAGCGCGCCCAGCGCCGTCGTCTGCGGCAGGGGCGCCAGCGGACGGCCCTCGGCCTCGGCCACCGCGAAGCGCCCCGCCATCAACCCGACCGCGGCGCTCTCCACGTAGCCCTCGCAGCCGGTGATCTGGCCGGCGAAGCGCAAGGCGGGCCGCGCCCTCAGCCGGAGCGTGGCGTCGAGCAACCGCGGGCTGTCGAGGTAGGTGTTGCGGTGGAGACCCCCGAGGCGGGCGAACTCCGCGTTCTCCAGGCCGGGAATCGTGCGGAAGATCCGCACCTGCTCGGCGTGGCGCAGCTTCGTCTGGAAGCCGACCATGTTGTAGAGCGTGCCGAGCGCGTTGTCCTGGCGCAGCTGGACGATCGCGCAGGCCTTCACGGTGGGATTGTGCGGGTTGGTCAGGCCGACGGGCTTCATCGGACCGTGCCGCAGGGTCTCCGGGCCGCGCTCGGCCATCACCTCGATCGGCAGGCAGCCGTCGAAATAGGGGGTCGAGGCCTCCCACTCCTTGAACCCGGTCTTCTCACCGGCGATCAGCGCCGCGATGAAGGCGTCGTACTGCTCCCGGTCGAGCGGGCAGTTGATGTAGTCGGCCCCCGTGCCGCCCGGACCCGCCTTGTCGTAGCGGGACTGGAACCAGGCCTTGCCCATGTCGATCGAGTCGCGATGCACGATCGGCGCGATGGCGTCGAAGAAGGCGAGCGATTCCGCGCCGGTCAGCCCACGGATCGCCTCGGCGAGGCCGGGCGCGGTGAGCGGTCCGGTCGCCACGATGGTCGGGCCCCAGCTCTCGGGCGGCAGGTCGTCGATCGCCTCCCGGCGGATCTCGACGTTGGGATGGGCGCCGAGCGCGGCGGTCACCGCCTCCGAGAACCCGTCGCGATCGACCGCGAGCGCGCCGCCGGCCGGCACCTGATGCGCGTCGCCGGCCCGCATGATCAGCGAGCCGAGGGTGCGCATCTCCTGGTGCAGCAGGCCGACGGCGTTGCCGTTGGGGTCGTCGGAGCGGAAGGAGTTCGAGCAGACGAGCTCGGCCAGACCTTCGGTCTGGTGCGCCTCGGTGCGGCGGAGCGGCCGCATCTCGTGGATCACGGCGCGGTGGCCGGCTTCGGCGATCTGCCAGGCGGCCTCGGAGCCCGCGAGCCCGCCGCCGACGATGTGGATGGTGCTTGCCTCGGTCATGCGCCGGCATACCGGAGGCGGGGGGCCCCGATCAACGGGGCCGCCCGGAACGGACGCGCGACGTCCTCAGTGGCGGACGAGGCCGCGGATCTCGTAGCGGCTGATGCCGAGGTCGGCGAGCTCGCGGTCGGTGAGGCGGGAGAGCTGCGTGACGGTGTCCCGGTAGCGCAGGTAGGCGCGGACACGGTTCAGAACGCTGCGGGCGGCGGCCATGGAATAACGAACCCTTGCTTGCGGCCGCACCGCCCACCGCTTGGGCAGCGCCGCCTGTGTTTGATGCAGCGCATATATGGCCTGCCGCATCGCAGCAGGAGGCGGCCCGGACGAGCGGCTGATATGCAGCAAGAGCATGTTCCGCTTAAGGTTTCGGCAAGCCTGCCGGGTGCGCGCGGGAAGGGCACGCGATCGGCCTCGGCGCGCGGGAGGACCTGCCGCGCGGGCAGGCTTGCAAAAGAAAAAGGCACCCCGCGATGCGGGGTGCCGTCCGGGTCGGGCCGAGGCGGGCGGGGGCTACCAGCGCGGGCCGTAGAAGCCGTAGGGCCGGTACGGACGCGGATACGGACGGCCGTAGGGACCCCAGCCGATCGGGCGGCGCTCGTAGGCGCGCGGGCCCCAGTAGGGGCGGGGGCCCCAGTTCGGCCGGCAGACGCCCCAGGGATTCGGATGGAAACCGGGGCCGCAGCCGCCCGCGACCGTCTGGACCGTCGCCTCGCCGGCGAGCGGGGCCGGAGCGAGCGGCGCGGCGTTGGCCGAGCCGGCGAAGCCGAGGCCACCGGCGACGAGGGCGGCCAGAACGAGCGTGCGCCCGCGGGGCGCGTTCACATGCGTCATGACGGATCTCTCCTTCATGTCCGGGCCCGAAAGCGCCGGACGGGCGCGCACGAAACTGCACCCGGCCGGATGAACCGACGCTGATGGACGGATCCAGCATTCCGTCAGCAAGCGGTCCGCCGGACGCCCGGCGCCGGGGTCCCGACGACGGCGCGGCCTGCCAAGCGGGCCCGTGCGCTCAGTGCATCGGCGGGCTGATCAGGAAGCGCTCGCGGTCGCTCGAGACCAGGGTGAGCTTGTGCACGCGTCCGTCGCGCCGCACCGTCAGCGGAACCCGTACGCCGGCCTCGCCCAGCGCCCAGACGCTGCGGAAGAGCCCCGCAAGGTCTCCGACCGGCTCGCCCGCCACGGCCTCGATCAGGTCGCCGACACGCAGGTCGGCGCTCTCCGCCGGACCGTGGTCGGCGAGACCCATCACCACGATGCCCTCCTCGCTCTCCGTCGCGTAGAGGCCGAGCCAGGGCCGCAGCGGCCGGTTCGGCCGGCCGCGCGCGACGAGGTCGTCGAGGATCGGCGGCAGAAACTCGATCGGCACCACCATGTTGATGGCCCGGGCGCTGCCGCCACCCTGCTGCAGCTGCAGGGAGCCGATGCCCAGGAGGTCGCCCGCGGGACCGATCAGTGCGGTGCCGCCCCAGTGCGGGTGCGAGGGCGCGGTGAACAGGGCCTCGTCGAGCACGTATTCCCAGTAGCCGGCGAACTCCTGGCGGGCGACGAGCTCGACCGAGACCGCGCGGGTGCGCCCGCCGGCGCCGGCCAGCACGGCGCGATCCCCGACCTTCAGCGTGCGCGAGTCGCCGAGCGGCAGCACCGGCACGTCGAGCCGCCCGAGCGCCTGGACGAGCCCGAAGCCCGTGGCGGCGTCGAAGCCCATCACGTGGCCCGGCACGGAGCGGCCGTCATGGGTGGTCAGCCACACGCTCTCGGCCTCGGTGACGAGGTAGCCGATGGTCAGGACGAGGCCGTCCTCGCGGATCGCCACGCCGTTGCCGGCCCGCTCGGTGCCCAGCACCTCCGCGGTGAAGGCGGCCTCGGGCACGCGCGTCGAGAGCGCCACCACGGCCGAGACCGCCCGCTCCAGGTCGTAGCGGCAGTCGGCGGCCTTCGGTTGGACGGATGCCGGGATCTTCCACTCGCCCTGGCTGCTCATGCCGCTCACCCGCCGCTCGCGTCTCCGGCCCTGCCGGGACGGCCCCGGCCCGGGGATCCGCGCTGAGATAGGACGCCGCCGCGCCGCCGACAGCCGGTTCGTTCGAATGGATGCGGCACCGGACGAGAAATGAGAAAGCCGCCCGGCATGGACCGGGCGGCTCCTCCGAAGGGTGCGGGCCGGGCGTCCGAGGACGCCCGATCCGATGATCAGTACTTGCGCACCAGCGGGGCCGGGGCGATCGGGGCCGCAGGCGCCGCCGCCGTGTAGAGCGGGGCGATGATGCGGAACCAGCCGTCGGTCGAGTAGTTGTCGCGGGTCCGGCCGAGGGCGTCCGTGTAGCGGGCGCCGGTGGCGACGTCGCGAGCGACGTAGAGCTGGGCGGTGAAGGGCCCGAAATCGTAGCCGATGAGGCCGCCGAGGGCGAACCGGCCGCGGTTGCCGGCAGCGGCCGACAGCGGGCCGATGTCGAAGTTGAACGTGCCGTAGCCGACGGCGCCGAACTCGAACTTGCCGAACTTCTTCGTCGCCGTGAGGTCGATGTTCAGCGAGTCGGAGAGGTTGATCGGGCCGATGGCGGCGCCGACCAGGCCGGGGAAGCGGCCGGGCGAGTCGTAGATGTTGGCGGTCAGGTTGGCGGTGATGTTCCAGCCGTCACCCGTGTAGCTGCCGGCGACGCCGAAGCGGTAGGTGTTCGACGAGAGCTGGGGCAGGACCGGGGTGCAGCCGGCGGTGAGCGCGCCGGGGGTGCAGAGCGAGCCGCGGTCGCCGTTCAGGTCGTTCAGGTACGCGCCGCCGAGGAGGCTGGCGCCGAAGTTGCCGCCGAGGTCGAACGCCCAGATACCGCCGACGAAGGTGCCGACGTTGATCGAGATGTCGCGGTTCGGCACGCCGGCGCGGTTGCGGGTGAAGGCGAACACGGTCGGGGGCGCGACGAGCAGCTCGATGCGGCCGCCGAGCGGAACCAGCGGGGTCGACCAGACCAGCACCGGGATGTTCACGGCCGTGTCGGGCGAGAACGGCGCGTCGGTGCGGCGGTAGGTGAAGGTGTTCAGGGCATAGATGCCCTCCGGCAGCGGAGCGCCGGTCGCGAGGCCGACCTGCTCGCCGGGCACCGTGGTGGTCTGCGCGAGCGCCGGCGTCGCCGTCGCCGCGGCCGTGAGCGCGAAGGCGCCGGCTGCGAGCCACTTCTTCATCATGTTATCGTTCCTTCCCAAGGATCCCTGGCCTTCCGTCCCGTAGCCCCAGCACTTCGGTTCCGGTTCGCTGCCGTGCAGCCCCCGAGTCGCCCGGTACCGGGTGCCCCCTTACGGCGCCACCCCAAGTCTCAACGATTGGGACTATTCTACACGGCGTTGCAGAAGGACAGTGGAATGCCTGCCCTTCGGGCAGAAGCCCCAGCAGCGTTGCGCAAAAGCCGCATTCCTGCTGCGGCGCGGCAAGACCTGTTCTTGCCTGATCTGACCCGTGCGATGCGGGTCACCCGGCAAAATATCTCAGAACGGTCAAGCTGTTGGGCGGACCTGCCCCCCCGGGAGAATCCGGCAACCGCACCGTGGCCGATCGCCCGCCGGCAGGCCGCGGCCGCGGGCGGGACTGCCCGCGCGCCGGGCGGCCGACGACCCCGCGATGGGCAATCCGGGGCCCGTCATCCCGAATCGGGTGCGTTCCGTGCCGGAATCGGTCCCGTCCGTCCCGCCCCGGCGCTACTCGGCGGCGTCGCGGCGCGCGGCGAGGGGTCGGCGCGCCAGCACCTCGCGCAGGAAGCGGCCGGTGTGGCTCGCGGTCGAGCGGGCGATCTGCTCGGGCGTGCCCTGCGCCACCACCATGCCGCCGCCGCTGCCGCCCTCCGGGCCCATGTCGATCACCCAGTCGGCGGTCTTGATGACTTCGAGGTTGTGCTCGATCACCACGACGGTGTTGCCCTGATCGACGAGTTCGTGGAGCACCTCCATGAGCTTGGCGACGTCGTGGAAGTGCAGACCGGTGGTCGGCTCGTCGAGGATGTAGAGGGTCCGGCCGGTGGCGCGCTTCGAGAGCTCCTTCGAGAGCTTCACCCGCTGCGCCTCGCCGCCCGACAGGGTCGTCGCCTGCTGGCCGACCCGGACGTAGTGCAGGCCGACGCGCTTCAGGGTCTCCATCTTGTCGCGGATCGCGGGCACCGCCTTGAACAGCTCGGCCGCCTCCTCGACGGTCATGTCGAGCACGTCGGAGATCGAGCGCTCGCGGTACTTCACCTCCAACGTCTCGCGGTCGTAGCGCCGGCCCTTGCAGACGTCGCAGGTGACGTAGACGTCGGGCAGGAAGTGCATCTCGATCTTGATGACGCCGTCGCCCGAGCAGGCCTCGCAGCGCCCGCCCTTCACGTTGAACGAGAAGCGCCCCGCCTGGTAGCCGCGGGCCTTGGCCTCGGGCAGGCCCGCGAACCAGTCGCGGATCGGCGTGAAGGCGCCGATATAGGTGGCCGGGTTCGAGCGCGGCGTGCGCCCGATCGGCGACTGGTCGATGTCGATGACCTTGTCGAGGTGCTCCAGCCCTTCGAGCCGCCCGTAGGGCGCCGGGTGCTCCAGGGCGCCGTTGAGCTTCTTGGCCACCGCCTTGTAGAGCGTGTCGATGATGAGGGTCGACTTGCCGCCGCCCGACACGCCCGTGATGCAGGTGAAGGTGCCGAGCGGGATCTCGACATCGACGTCGCGCAGGTTGTTGCCGCGGGCGCCGTAGAGGGCGAGCTTGCCCTTGCGGCCCTTCCGGCGCGAGGTGGGCGTGCGGACCGAGAGCGCGCCCGTCAGGTACTTGGCGGTGAGCGAATCGGGGTTGGCCAGCACCGCCTCGGGCGTGCCCTGCGCGATGATCCGGCCCCCGTGGATGCCCGCGCCCGGCCCCACGTCGACCACGTAGTCGGCCTGCAGGATCGCGTCCTCGTCGTGCTCGACCACGATCACCGAGTTGCCGAGGTCGCGCAGGCGCTTCAGCGTGCCGAGGAGGCGCTCGTTGTCGCGCTGGTGCAGGCCGATCGAGGGCTCGTCCAGCACGTAGAGCACGCCCGTGAGGCCCGAGCCGATCTGCGAGGCGAGCCGGATGCGCTGGCTCTCGCCGCCCGAGAGCGAGCCCGAGCCGCGGGCGAGCGTCAGGTATTCCAGGCCGACATCGACCAGGAAGGTCAGGCGGTCGCGGATCTCCTTCAGGATGCGGACCGCGATCTCGTTCTGCTTGGGCGTGAGCCTGTCAGGGAGCTCGGAGAACCAGCGATGCGCGTCCGAGACCGAGAGGGCGGTCACCTCGGCCACGTCCCGCATGTCGATCTTCACCGCGAGCGCCTCGGGCTTCAGCCGCTTGCCCGCGCAGGCGGCGCAGGGCGTCTCGCTCATGAAGCGGCCGATCTCCTCGCGGGTGGCGTCGCTGTCGGTCTCCTTGTAGCGGCGCTCGAGGTTCGGGATCACGCCCTCGAACGGCTTCGAGACGCCGTAGGCGCGCATGCCGTCGTCGTAGGCGAAGCGCACCGCCTGCTCGCCCGTGCCGTAGAGGACCACCGCGCGGGCGGAGGCCGGCAGCGCGTCCCAGGCCACCGTCGTCTTGAAGCCGAAATGCTTGGCGAGCGCGTCCAGCGTCTGGCCGTAATAGGGCGAGGTGGACTTCGCCCAGGGGGCGACCGCGCCGCGCTTCAGGCTCAGGGCCCCGTCGCCGATCACCAGCTCGGGGTCGATGCGCATCTCGTGCCCGATGCCGCCGCAGGTCGGGCAGGCGCCGAAGGGGTTGTTGAACGAGAACAATCGCGGCTCGATCTCGGGGATCGTGAAGCCGGAGACCGGGCAGGCGAAGCGCGACGAGAAGGTGATCTTCTGAGGAATCTCGCCCTCCGGCGCGTCCGCGAACTCGATGTCGGCGATGCCGTCGGCGAGTTCCAGCGCCGTCTCGAAGGACTCGGCCAACCGGGAGCCGATGTCGTCGCGCACCACGATCCGGTCCACCACCACGTCGATGTCGTGCTTGAGCTTCTTGTCGAGCTTGGGCACGTCGTCGATGGCGTAGTACTCGCCGTCGATGCGCAGGCGCTGGAAGCCCTTCTTCTGGTACTCGGCGATCTCCTTGCGGTACTCGCCCTTGCGCCCGCGCACCACCGGGGCGAGCAGGTAGAGCCGCGTCTTCTCCGGCAGCGCCAGGACGCGATCGACCATCTGGCTGACCGTCTGGCTCTCGATCGGCAGGCCGGTGGCCGGCGAGTAGGGGATGCCGACCCGCGCCCAGAGCAGGCGCATGTAGTCGTAGATCTCCGTGACGGTGCCGACCGTCGAGCGCGGGTTCTTCGAAGTGGTCTTCTGCTCGATGGAGATGGCCGGCGAGAGCCCGTCGATCTGATCGACGTCGGGCTTGGCCATCATCTCGAGGAACTGGCGCGCGTAGGCCGAGAGCGACTCGACGTAGCGGCGCTGACCCTCGGCGTAGATCGTGTCGAAGGCCAGCGACGACTTGCCCGAGCCCGACAGGCCGGTGAAGACCACGAGCTTGTCCCGCGGGATCGTCAGATCGACGTTCTTGAGATTGTGCTCGCGCGCGCCGCGCACGGAGATCACGCGCTGGTCGCGGGCCGCCTGGGCGCCGTCGAAGAGCCGGTCGAACCGGCTCTCGGCCTGCGCCGCGGCGGAGGCGCCGCCGGACGCCCGCACCTTCGCGGGCGCCGCCCTGTCCGCCTCGGCCGCGTTCACCGGGGCCTTCTTCACCACGGTCTTCTTCACCACCGTCTTCTTCGGATCGGTCTTACTGGCCGCCCCGCCGCCCGCTCCCCGGGTCACCTTGCCGGCGCCGGTCTTGCCGGCCGTGTTCTTCGCGGCGACGTTGGCTTTGGCCATGGGCGGGCAGTCTTTCGGAGCGTCTTCGTGCAGCGGTAACGGGCGAGGCGGCGGAACGGTCCGCACCGCTCATGTCGGACGCGCCGCGCCCTGGACAAGACGGGGCGATGCAAGACCTTCACCCGGATCCGAGAGGCCTGCTTAGAACGAAAAGAGTACAGCCACAATCCCGCGGTCGGGTCGGCCGATCGACGCGGAACACCCGGGCGCTCGCGGCCAAGGGGTCGGTCGGTCGGTCGGTCGATCGGCGAGACCGGCATCGACGAGCAGCGTGGCGGCCGTCTCCGGACGCGCGGCGGCAATCGCGCCGATAGCGAACCGGCCCGTCTGCGCGCCCGATGCCGCCGGCCGTTCCCCGCAAGTCCTCTCCGCGCGCGAAGCCCCGGCGATCATGATGATCGGCATCCGGCACCGACGGCACCGGATCATGCGCGCCGGATCCAGAGCAATCGGCGACCGGCGCAATGCATCGGGCGGCCGCATCGCTGCCGAACGTCGGTCCTTTAGCCTCGCGGGGGCAAGATCTGTCTACGAATTACGCATCATGCACTGAAGTTGGGCAGATCCGCCGAAGGCAACTCTTTTTTCAGACGCCCCATCACAACACTGCGAACAGGACGAACGAGAACAAGACGGGCGAGTCATGATCGGGGGTTTTCTGGCATCCTTGCGCGGACGCATCGTCGCCGTGGCACTGGCGCCCTGCCTCGCCTTCGGGGCGGTGACGGCGATCACGGTCGGCGAGCGCGCCGCGCAGCGGACCGAGATGGCCCGTGTGGCCGACCTCACGGGGCTCGCCACGCGCATCAGCGCCTTCGTGCACGAGGCCCAGCGGGAGCGGGGCGCCTCGAGCCTGTTCGTCGGCTCGAAGGGGACCCAGTTCGGGGCCGAACTCGCGGCCCAGCGCGCGCGCACGGACGCGGCCCTGCGCGGCCTCGCCGAGGCGGCGGCCGATCCGGCGCTCGCGGGGCGGGGCGCGGGCTTCGCCCGGGCGCTCGGCGGGCTCGCGGACCAGCGGCGCAGCATCGACGGCCTCGGGCTCACTCCGCCGCAGGCCGCAGCCTACTACACCGGCGTGATCGGCGAGGGTCTCGCCATCGTGCGGGGGATGTCGGGCCTCGTGAGCGAGGCGGACATCGCCGGCCGGGCGGCGACCTACGCGGCCTTCCTCACCCTCAAGGAGAATGCCGGCCAGGAGCGGGCGGCGGCCTCCGCCGCCTTCGCGGCGGGCCGGCTGGACCAGGCGGGCCTCGTGCGTCTCGCAGCCCTCGCGGCGGGGCAGGCGGGCGCCGAAGCGCAGTTCCGGGCCGGCGCCGGCCCCGAGCAGGCCGGCCTCCTCGACGCCGCCGAGGCGAGCGAGCCGGCGCGCGAGGTCGCGCGCCTGCGCCGGCTCGCCCTCGACACGGCGCCCGGCGAGGCGCTGGCCTTCCGGGACGCGCCACTCTGGTTCCGCCTCGCCACGCAGCGGATCGACGGCCTGAAGGGCGTCGAGGACCGACTGAGCGCCGATCTCGTGGAGACGGCGGCCGCGATCCAGGCCGGTGCCGACCGGGCGCTCGCGCTGTGGCTCGCGGCGGGGCTTGCCATCTTCGGGCTCTCGGCGGGCCTCGCGTTCGGCCTCGGCAGCGCCATCGCCCGCCCGCTGACCCGCATGGCCGACGTGCTCGGTGCGATCGGGCGCGGCGAGACGGACGTGGCGATCCCGCAGCGCGGCCCGCGCGAGGTCCGCGCCCTGTCGCGGGCCGCGGCGGCGTTCCAGGCGAGCGTCGCCGAGGGCCGGGCCCACCGCGCGGCGCGGGAGCGGTCCGCGGCCGAGACCGCGGCGGCCCAGCGACGCGCCGTGCTCGACCTCGCGGACGGCTTCGAGACGCAGGTCGGCGGCATCGTCGAGGCGGTCTCGGAGGCGGCCGGGCAGCTCCAGGACGCCGCGACCGCGATGGCGCGGGCCGCGCAGGAGACCACCGCGCTCAGCAGCGAGGTGGCCGGCGCCTCGCACGAGGCGGCGCTCTCCGCCGACACGGTCGCGGCGGCGACCGAGGAGCTGTCGGCCTCGGTGCGCGAGATCGCCCAGCAGGCCGCGACCTCCGCCGGCCTCTCGGCGGCGGCCGAGCGCGACGCCGCGGAGATGGCGGGCGAGGTCCGGCGCCTCGCGACCGCCGCGGGCAGCATCGGCCAGATCGTCGGGCTGATCTCGGAGATCGCCGACCAGACGAACCTGCTGGCGCTCAACGCCACGATCGAGGCGGCGCGGGCGGGCGAGGCGGGCCGCGGCTTCGCGGTGGTCGCGGCGGAGGTGAAGAACCTCGCGGGCCAGACCGCGCGGGCGACCGCCGAGATCGGCGCCAAGGTCTCGGAGATCACCAGCTCCACGGATGCGTCGGTCACGGCGATCGGCGGCATCAACGGCGCGATCCAGCGCCTGTCGCGGATCGGCGGCGACATCGCCGCCGCGGTCGAGCAGCAGGGCGCGGCGACCGTCGAGATCGCCCGCACCACCGCGCAGGCCTCGCAGGGCAGCCGCGCGGTCTCCGGCCACATCGCCGGCGTCAGCGAGACCGCGGCCACCGCGAGCGCCGGCTCGGCCCAGGTGCTGGCCGCCTCCGGCGACCTCGCCCGGCAGGCGGGCGCGCTGCGGGCGGCGGTCGGCGGGTTCCTGGCCACCGTGCGGGCGGCGTGAACCGCCGCCCGGGGATGCGGTTCCCAGAGACCTCGCATGCCCCTCCACCCGTGGACCCCGCCCCCCGGCGATCCCGCTACTCGGCCGCCTGGAATCCGCTGAGCGGCGCGGCGACGCGGCAGGTCAGACCCTCGGGCGCGTAGTCGAGGCTCACCGCGCCGCCCACCGCGCCCGCGAGGCCCCGCTCGATCAGGCGCGAGCCGAAGCCGCGATGCGCGGGCGCGGTCACGGGCGGCCCGCCCCGCTCGCTCCAGGCGAGGTGGACGGTCGCGTCCGCGCCGTCCGGCACGACGCTCCAGGCGACCGTGACGCGCCCGCCGGGCAGCGACAGGGCACCGTACTTCGCCGCGTTGGTGGCGAGTTCGTGGATCATCAGGGCGAGCGACAGGGCGACCCGCGGGCCCACCGCCACCGGGGGCCCGCCGAGCGCGAACCGGCCGGGCTGGCCGTCGTCGTGGAGCGCCAGCGCGCCCGCGATCACCGCCTCCATCCCGGCGCCCTCGGTATCGCCGGTCAGCAGGATGTCGTGCGCGGTGCCCAGCGCCACGAGCCTCGCGGCCAGCGCCTCCTTGGCGACGTCCAGATCCTGCGCGCCGCGCAGGGTCTGGGAGACGATGGCCTGCACCATCGCCAGCGTGTTCTTGAGCCGGTGGCTGAGCTCGCGGTTGCGCAGGGATTGCTGGTCCTCGGCCTGCATCCGGCCGAGGCCGTCGCGGACGCGCTCGGCGACCTCGCGCACGAAGTCCACCTCGTCGGGCGTCCAGGTGCGGGGCGCCGATTCGTGGAGGGCGAGCACGCTGACGACGCGCCCGTGCGCCCCCACCGGCACCAGCAGGACCGCGCGGGTGCCGAGCGCCGCGAAGGCCTCCGCGTCCGCGGCGACCCGCGGGTCGAGCGCGATGTCGGCGACCGCCAGGCGCGCGCCCGCGCGCAGCAGGGCGACGGCGGCCGGGCAGGGGAGGCCCGCTCCGGGCTCGGCGGGCGCCGGTTCCTCCGGGCGGTGCCACAGGGCCTCGGCCGGGGCGAGGCCGCGGGCCCCGTCGAGGCCGCAATGCCCGGCCCAGCGGACCCGAAGGGTCCGGCCGACCACCGCCACCGCCGCCGCCAGGACCGCCTCGCGGCCGCGCGCCTCGCGCAGGGCGTCGCCGATCTCGACGAGCGCCTGCCGCCGCGCCGCGCCGAGCCGCTCCTGCGTGATGTCCTCGATCATCGCCGTGGTGAGGATGTCGTCGCCGAGCACCTGCGAGACGAGGTTGACCCGCGCCCAGATGATCCGCCCGTCCGCCCGCCGATAGCGCTTCTCGAGAACCTCCTGCAGGATCTCGCCCGCGACGGGCTGCACCGCCGCCTCGCCGCGGGCGAGATCCTG
>NZ_LSIX01000982.1:0-3164 GCF_001556475.1 Methylobacterium sp. CCH5-D2
TGTCCTGATCCGTCATACCCCTCACCCCAACCCTCTCCCTATGGGAGAGGGGGCATGGTGCGGTTCACCGCACGCGCCCAAACCGATCAGCCGGAAACGGTATCAGTAGAGCGGTTCGAGCCGCACGTTCGGGATCGTGAAGGGGCCGAGCATGATCCGGCCGTCGCCGAGGCGCAGCGGCGGCAGCGGCTTGAGCGGCGTCTCGCCGCCGGCCGGCGCGCCGTCAGGGCCGGGCGTGCGCACCGTGCCCAGCAGCCCCCCGACGAGCGCGCCGACCAGCGCGCCGCGGTCGGCACCGTAGCGCTGGCCCACGAGTCCGCCGACCAGGGCTTCGAGCCCCGCGGCCCGCAGGTCGAGCTGGCCGGCGATGCGGTGACCCTCGTCGAGGCCGAGCGTGCCCTTGGCCTGGAGGCGGCGGTCGCCCTTGGCGAGGTTGAGGCCGGCGAGTTCGAGCCTGCCCTCCGCCTCGCGCCAGATCTCCAGCTCCCGCGCCAGGGTGCCGGTGCGCAGCACGACCGCCTTCGTCAGCGTGGCGTCGAGCGCGATGTCGGCCGGGTCGGCGTTGCCGACGAGCGCGTCGGCCTGGGCCGAGCGGGCCTTCGCGAAGCGCAGGCTCGTATCGACGGCGCCGTCCGCGTCGAAGCGGCCGGGGGTCGGGCGGGCATGCAGCTCGAGGTGCTCGCCCGCGACCTCAACCGGCTTGTCGAGCGACGGCCCGGAGACCGTGACCCGCGGCGCATCGACAGCCAGCGAGGCGCGCACGAACCCGTCCGCGGCGCCGTGGAAGCTGCCGCGCAGGCTGGTCCAGCTCGCCTCGCCCGCGAGGTCTCCCTGCCGTGTCCTGAACGGACCGACCGCCTCGAACAAGGCGTGGCGCGGCTGGTAGACCTGCACGAGCGCGGTGAACGGACCGAGGGTGAAGCCGCCGTCGGCGCGGGCCAGCGCCACCGAGGCGCAGCGCAGCTCGAGCCGGAACGGGTATCCGGTGATCGAGCGGTCGGCACAGGTCCAGGTCCGGCCGGCGGCGGCCTCGCGGGTGAGCCAGGCGTCGATCTCGCGCCCCGCCCGGTCGCGCAGGTAGAACCAGCCGGCGCTCCACAGCACCGCGACCACCGCCAGAAGGATGAAGGGCAGGAACAGGCCGAAGCGCGAGCCGCGCATCCCGCCGCGCCGGTCCCGCGCGATATCCGCCTGCCCCGAGCCCTGCGCCATGCCTGCCCTCTCCGTCATCGGCCGTGCACCTCCCGCAACGCGGAGGGCGATGCAAGAGGGACGGGCACGGATCTAGGACGCCCGGACCGGATGTCAGGCGCACGGTCTCGGGAGGGGATCGGCGGGCGCGGCGCTTCAGCCGCGCGATCCCTCGGTGCTCAGGTCGTCGGCGATCGCCGCGCGCTCGCCCTCGTCCTCGGCAAGGCGGTGGACGTGCATCTCGGTCGCGCCGCTGCCGCGCATCCGGGCGAGCCAGGTGCGGCCGAGATGCTCGCGCGGGCTCTCGCCCGAGGTCGCGACCGAGACGAGCTCGGCGATGCCGGCCGTGTCGCGCCGCACCGCCAGCACCACCGCGGCCCCGACCTCGTCGAGGGCCGGCTCGTTCAGCGCGTGCACGCCGACCACGTAGCGCCGGCCCGAGCGGCCGCGCCAAGCCGAGAGCGCCAGCGCCGGGCTGCCCCGCAGGCCGGCCGTCGTCCTCAGACGTTCTTCCCGCACGTCCTGCCTCCGTGTGCGATCGTCCTTCAGGTCGCGAAGCGCGGCCGACCAGGACAGGGCTCTTTTGTTCGCCATTTGTTCTAGTTTATCCGCCGTCATCCACAGGCGTCAAGCGCGACGCGTCCTGGGGCGGAGATGGGGATTTGACGAGTTATCCACAAGTCGCGCCGATCCGCGGCGATCCGTCGGGCGTCAGGCCGTGCGCGATGCCTCGCGGGCGGGCTCCGGGATCGCGTGCCCGCGGGCGGCGAGCTCGGCCCGTCCGACCTCGACGAGCGCGTTCGAGGCGGCCTCGATCCGCTCCAGGATCTCGGCCTGGAAGGCCGCGCGCGGCATGCCGGCGGGGATGGGGGGCAGGAACTCGATCACCGCGGTGCCGGGACGCCGCACGAAGCCGCGCCGCGGCCAGAACAGTCCGGTGTTGAGCGCCACCGGCAGGCAGGGCACCCCCAGCGCCCCGTAGAGGTGGGACAGGCCCTGCTTGTACACGGGCGGCGCGCCCACGGGCCGGCGCGTGCCCTCGGGAAAGATGATCAGCTGGCGGCCGCGCGCGATGGCGTCGGCGGCCGCGGCGTTCATCAGGCCCATGGCGCGGGTGCCCTTGGAGCGGTCGATCGCCACCATGCCGCCCCGCGACAGGTGCCAGCCGACGACCGGGATGAAGAGCAGCTCCCGCTTCAGGATGTAGGCGAATTCCGGAAACACCACGCAGAGCGCGAGCGTCTCCAGGGCCGACTGGTGCTTGGCCGCCACGAGGAGCGGGCCCGGCGGGATGTTCTCCAGCCCCCGGAACTCGACGCGGATCCCCGCCACGTGCCGCAGCAGCCAGATCGTGGTGCGTCCCCAGGTCCGGGCGATCCCGAGCACCGTGCGCCGTGAGACCAGCGCGGGCAGGCCGCCGAGCGCGATGACCGCGGTGGCCGCGTAGAAGCAGAGGTTGAAGGCGAGGGAGCGGAGCGCGAGCATGGGGACCTGTGCGGGAAGCGCGCTCCTTTAGCCCGGCTTCGCGCCGGGGGACAGACGGGGCCGGGCGCGGGTCGGCGGGGCCGCGTCCCGGATCTCAGTAGCCGTCCGCGAGCGTGCTGCGCTGGCGCGGGTCGGCGGCGCCCGCGAGCAGTCCGTCGTCCCGCCGCATCACCGAGTTCGCCGAGCCGGTGGTGGGGCCGACCTTCACGGCGTGGCCCTTGGCGCGCAAGAGGGCCAGCGTGTCGGGCGATATGCCCTCCTCGGCGAGCAGCACGTCGGGCCGCCACTGGTGGTGGACGCGGGGCGCGTCCACCGCCTGCGCGAGGTTCATGCGGAAATCCACGAGGTTCACGATCACCTGCAGCACCGTGGTGATGATGCGGCTGCCGCCGGGGCTGCCGGTGACGAGGAGGAGCCGGCCGTCGCGGAACAGGAAGGTCGGGGTCATCGAGGAGAGCGGGCGGGCGCCGGGCGCCACGGCGTTGGCG
>NZ_LSIX01000983.1:0-1300 GCF_001556475.1 Methylobacterium sp. CCH5-D2
ACGAACCGGCCGGCGCCCCGCCGACGCCGGTCTCTAAACACCATTCCGCCGGCCGGCGCAAGGGCGGCGAAGCGCGGCGGGGCCGAAAATCGTCGCCGCCGCCCTACCAGTGCGCGGCGGGATCGAGCCCCTCGCGGATCTCGCGCAGGCGCGCGGCGGTGCCCCGGGTCGTGCCCTCCGGCAGGGCGTCGAGGGGGAAGAAGGCGCAGGCCGCGATCTCGCGGTCCGGCCGCTTCTCGCGCAGCCGCGTCGCCGCGCTCGCCACGTAGAGCGCGACGTGGTCGCGGCGGGAGCCCGCGAGGTTGCGGTAGAAGCCGCGCAGGCGCAGCGCCTCCGGGGCGACGGCGAGTTCCGCCTCCTCGCGGAACTCGCGCAGCATCGCGTCCGCCGCGCTCTCGCCGACCTCGACGCCGCCGCCCGGCAGGTGCCAGCCCGCCACGTAGGTGTGGCGCACGAGGCAGACCCGGCCCGCCGCGTCGAAGGCCGCGCCGCGCACGCCGAGCGTCATGCCCCGGAGCGCGAGCGCCCCGAGGTGGAAGAGCCGCCGGGCGAGGGGGTTGTCGAGGAGCACCGGGTCAGACCACGTCGAGCACGATCGCGCCGAGCCCGGCGACCGACCCCGTCATGCGCTCGCCGCGCCGGACCGGGCCGACGCCCGAGGGCGTGCCGGTGAAGATCAGGTCGCCCGGCGCCAGCTCGAAATAGCCCGACAGGTAGGCGACCTGCTCGGCCACCGACCAGATCATCTCGGCGAGGTCGCCGCTCTGGCGCACCTGCCCGTCGACGGCCAGCGTGATCGCGCCGGACTCCGGGTGGCCGACCGCGGCGACCGGGTGGAGCGGGCCGATCGGCCCGGAGGCGTCGGCGGCCTTGCCGAGGTCCCAGGGGCGACGCAGCGCCTTGGCATCGTCCTGCAGGTCGCGCCGGGTCATGTCGAGGCCGACCGCGTAGCCGTATACGTGGTCGAGCGCCTGCTCCACGGGGATGTCGCGCCCGCCCCGGCCCAGCGCCACCACCATCTCGATCTCGAAGTGGTAGTTTTCCGTATGGGGCGGATAGGGGTGCTGCGCCGGCTCCGCGCCGACGATCTGGAGCGCGTCGGCGGGCTTCATGAAGAAGAAGGGCGGCTCGCGGTCGGGGTTGGCGCCCATCTCGCGGGCATGGGCAGCGTAGTTGCGCCCCACGCAGTAGACCCGCCGCACGGGGAAGAGGTCCGGGCTGCCGATCGTCGGCAGGGCCGTGCGCGGCGGGTTCGGGATGACGGAGAGCATGCGTCGCCTCTGGCAGGACGGTCGTTGGG
>NZ_LSIX01000984.1:0-21464 GCF_001556475.1 Methylobacterium sp. CCH5-D2
GCCCCGAGCCGCTGCCCTACGAGCCCCTGCGCATCGTGGCCGCCCAGGTGAAGCGCCTGGAGGACGACATCGACGCGCTGAACGCCGCGATCCCGCCGCTGAAATCCTTCGTGCTGCCCGGCGGCTCGCCGGCCGCCGCCGCGCTCCATCTCGCCCGGACCGTCTGCCGACGGGCCGAGCGCCTCGCCGTGCAGCTCGCCGCGAGCGCGGGCGAGACGGTCTCGGGGGAGGCGCTGCAGTACCTCAACCGCCTCTCCGATTTCCTCTTCGTGGCGAGCCGGGCGGCCAACCGCGACGGGGCCGACGACGTGCTCTGGATCCCGGGCAAGAACCGCTGATTCGACCGACGGCCGCCGTACCGCAGACCCGAAACGCCCCCGCGCGGACAGCGGACCGTCTTTTCGAAAGCCGGGTTTTCGCGCCGCGTTGACAAGGCGGAAATGTGGCCGCTACGGTCCGCGCCCTGTGTGAGCCGCGGCGCATCCCCGGGATGCGCCGCGGCCGTGCGTCAGCAGCGAAGAAGTCCCGCGGAGGAAGTTGGCCCCCATGAAGGTACTGGTGCCCGTCAAGCGGGTCGTCGACTACAACGTGAAGATCCGCGTGAAGGCCGACGGATCCGGCGTTGAACTCGCCAACGTGAAGATGTCGATGAACCCCTTCGACGAGATCGCCGTCGAGGAAGCGATCCGTCTGAAGGAGAAGGGCAAGGTCACGGAGATCGTTGCCGTCTCGATCGGTCCGCAGCAGGCGCAGGAGACGCTGCGCACGGCGCTGGCCATGGGCGCGGACCGCGCGGTGCTCGTGAAGACCGACGTCGCCTGCGAGCCGCTGGCGGTGGCCAAGCTCCTCAAGGCGGTCGTCGAGAAGGAGAGTCCGCAGCTCGTCATCCTGGGCAAGCAGGCGATCGACGACGATTCGAACCAGACCGGCCAGATGCTCGCCGCCCTGCTCGGCTGGCCGCAGGGCACCTTCGCGTTCAAGCTCGACGTCGCCGAGGGTAGCATCGACGTCGTCCGCGAGGTCGATGGCGGCCTGCAGACGGTGGGCCTCCGGCTGCCGGCGATCGTCACCACGGACCTGCGCCTGAACGAGCCGCGCTACGCCTCGCTCCCCAACATCATGAAGGCCAAGAAGAAGCCGCTGGAAGAGCTTGCGCCCGACGCCCTCGGCGTCGACGTGACCCCGCGCCTGACGGTGCTGAAGACCGCCGAGCCTCCGGGCCGCTCGGCCGGCATCAAGGTCGGCTCCGCCGCCGAACTCGTGCAGAAGCTCAAGGTCGAGGCCGGCGTCTTCTGACGCCGCCGGCCCCCCGCGGGCCGCGACCATCACCGGGCCCGGCGCGACAACCGCCGGTGCCCGGCTCCCCTGTCGGCAGGCCGCCGCACGGCGCCGCCCAAACGCTCAGGATCGCCAGGATGACAACGCTTCTGTACGTCGAGCACGCCAACGGACAGATCAAGGACGGCTCGCTCAAGGCCCTCACCGCCGCCAAGGAGCTGGGCCAGCCCGTCCACGCCCTGGTGCTGGGCTCCGGCTCGAAGGCCGCCGCGGAGGCTGCGGCCAAGCTCGACGGCGTCGAGAAGGTGCTGAACGCGGAAGACGCCGTCTACGATCACGACCTCGCGGAGCCGGTGGGTGCGCTGCTCGCCGCCATCGCCGAGCCCTACGAGGCGATCGTGGCCGCGGCCACCACCACGGGCAAGAACGTGCTGCCGCGCGCCGCCGCGCTCCTCGACGTGGCCCAGGTCTCCGACATCATCAAGGTGGTCTCGCCCGACACGTTCGAGCGGCCGATCTACGCCGGCAACGCCATCCAGACGGTGCAGGCGCCGGGCCCGAAGCGGGTGATCACGGTTCGCACCGCGGCCTTCAAGCCGGCGGGTGAGGGCGGCTCCGCGGCCGCCGTCGAGGCGGTCGCCGCGGCGGCGCCCGAGGCTGGCGGCTCGTCCTTCAAGGGCGAGGAGATCGCGAAGTCCGACCGTCCGGAGCTGGCCTCGGCCAAGTTCATCGTCTCCGGCGGCCGCTCCCTGGGCTCGGCCGAGAAGTTCAAGGAGCTGATCGAGCCGCTGGCCGACGCGCTGGGCGCCGCGGTCGGCGCCTCGCGTGCCGCGGTCGATGCCGGCTACGCCCCGAACGACTGGCAGGTGGGCCAGACCGGCAAGGTGGTGGCGCCCGACCTCTACGTGGCGGTCGGCATCTCCGGCGCGATCCAGCACCTCGCCGGCATGAAGGACTCCAAGGTGATCGTCGCGATCAACAAGGACGAGGACGCCCCGATCTTCCAGGTGGCCGATTACGGCCTGGTCGGCGACCTGTTCCAGGTGGTGCCGGACTTGCAGGTCGAGATCGCCAAGGCCAAGGACTGATCGGATCGACGACCCCCAGGGTCGCTCCCGCTCATCGGGCCGCTGCGGAGGGCACCCTTCGGACGGCGGGCCGGGTCGGGATCGGTCGGGAGCGTACCCCGAGGGTTTCGTCGGTCCGCGAACGCGGGCTAGAAGACTTCTGGAGCATGGGGCGGCCGGCGCGGAGCGTCGCCGCTCCCGTGTTCCGCACGGGTCGGCCATCGGTCCGGCTGGCGCTTGAGGACTCGGATCGGGACATGACTATCGACATCAATCGGGTCGGCATCATCGGCGCCGGGCAGATGGGCAGCGGGATCGCGCAGGTCTGCGCGGCCGCTGGCCTGGAGGTGCGCCTCAACGACCGCGAGGCGGATCGGATCGAGGCCGGCCTCGGCACCATCGATGCGAGCCTCGCCAAGCTCGTGTCGAAGGGGACCCTCGACGAAGCCGGGAGCCGCAGCGCGCGCGAGCGGATCCTGTCGGCGCGCACGTTCGCCGATCTCGGCGATTGCGACCTCGTGATCGAGGCGGCCACCGAGAACGAGGCGGTCAAGCGGGAGATCTTCTCGACGCTCTGCGCCTCGCTGAGGCCGGACGCGATCGTGGCGACGAACACCTCGTCGATCTCGATCACGCGGCTCGCCGCCGCGACCGACCGGCCGGAGCGCTTCATCGGCATCCACTTCATGAACCCGGTGCCGGTGATGCAGCTCGTGGAGCTGATCCGCGGCATCGCAACCGAGGACCAGACCTACGAGTCGGCCAAGGCCTTCATCGCCAAGCTCGGCAAGACCTCGACCATGTCGGAGGATTTCCCGGCCTTCATCGTCAACCGCATCCTGCTGCCGATGATCAACGAGGCGATCTACACGCTCTACGAGGGCGTGGGGTCTGTGGAATCGATCGATACCGCGATGCGGCTCGGCGCGAACCACCCGATGGGCCCGCTCCAGCTCGCCGACTTCATCGGCCTCGATACCTGCCTCTCGGTGATGCAGGTCCTGTACGACGGGTTGGCGGATTCGAAGTACCGCCCGTGCCCGCTGTTGGTGAAGTACGTCGAGGCCGGCTGGCTCGGCCGCAAGACCAAGCGGGGCTTCTACGACTATCGCGGGCCGACCCCGATACCGACGCGCTGAGCCGCATCGCGCCTCTGCGGGCATGAGCTCGGCGGGCATGAGAAAGGCCGGACCGCCGCGGCGATCCGGCCTTTCTCGTTCGGAGGGGAGGGGCCTCGCTACGGCCCGTCCGGGTTCGACGTCCTCCGGCAGATCGGTTCGATCCAACGCATCGTCTCAGGACGAAGCTCGGGTCCCCTCTCCCATAGGGAGAGGGACAGGGGTATGAGGCTGCCGGAGAAGACGCTGTGCTGAACGCGCGTCGATGACGAGCGCTGTTCTGAGACGTCATACCCCTCACCCCAACCCTCTCCCTATGGGAGAGGGGGCAGGGCGCGGCCGAACCCTCGACCGCGAGCGGTTTTACTTCGGCTGGTTCGGGTTGGCGGTGGGCTGCGCCGGCTGCGGATAGGCCGGGTTCTCGGTGGGCACGCCGCTGGTGTTGGACGAGGTGGGCGCATTGGACTTGCCGTTGACCGAGCCGGTCACTTCCTGCCGCGAGGCGTCCTGGCTCTGGCTGGCATAGTCCTTCGGCGCGTTTGCGCCGTTCCACATCATCAACCCGACCAGGGCGACGGCGAGGAGGGCAAGGCTTCCCAGAAGCACGCCGAGCACCGGCTTGCCGCGCTGGCCCTGACGGGCTTCCGTGTTGTTCAGGTTCTCGACCATTGATGTCCTCGCTCGAGGGCCGCGCCGCGATGTACGGCGGCGGCCGCACTGTGGGTGATCTGGGCGGCCAACGCGGCTGTGCTTGGCGAAGTTCCTGCCCGGGCGGGTTTCAGCGCCCCGTCAACAGCAGGATCTTGCCGAGATGGGCGCTCGATTCCATCAGCTCGTGGGCTTTCCGCGCCTCCTCGAAGCCGAAGGTCGCGTGGATCACGGGCCGGATCTCGCCCGCGTCGAGCTTCGGCCAGACGTCGCGGGCGAGCCCTTGCGCGATTTCGGCCTTGTCCGCCTTCGGACGCGGACGCAGCGTCGCGCCCGTGAAGGTCAGGCGCTTCAGCATCACGGGCGTGATGTTGAGCCCGTCAACCTTGTAGCCGCCCATCAGGGCGATCAGCACGAGGCGCCCCTCGACCGCGAGCGATGCCAGATTGCGCTGCAGGTAGCTCGCTCCGATCATGTCGAGGATGACGTCGACGCCGCGTCCCTCGGTGAGGCGGGCGATCTCCTCGGCGAAGTCGGCCTCGCGGTAGTTGATCGCGTGGTCGGCGCCGAGCTCCTCGCAGAAGCGGCACTTCTCGGCCGAGCCCGCCGTCGCGAAGACCTTCGCGCCCTGGGCCTTGGCGATCTGGATCGCGGTCGAGCCGATGCCGCTCGAACCGCCATGGACCAGGAAGCTCTCGCCGGCGGCGAGGCGCCCGCGCTGGATCACGTTGGAGTAGACGGTGAAGAATGTCTCGGGGATGCCGCCCGCATCCGTCAGCGAGAGGGCCTTCGGCTTGGGCAGGCACTGGCCGGCCTCGGCGACCGCGAACTCCGCATAGCCGCCGCTGATCACCAGGGCGCAGACCTCGTCGCCGAGCGCGGGCGCGTCCACGCCCTCGCCCAGCGCCACCACGCGTCCGCTGACCTCGAGGCCCGGCACGTCGGTCGCGCCCTTCGGTGGCGGGTACTTGCCCTGCCGCTGCATCAGGTCCGGCCGGTTGATGCCGGCGGCAACCACCTCGATCAGGACCTGGCCTGGGCCGGGCCGCGGCACCGGCGCGGTCTCCAGCTTGATCACCTCGGGCCCGCCCGCGCCGTCGTAGCGGAGCTGGCGCATGGTCTCGGGCGGGTTTACGGGCATCGGGATCTCCTCGTTTGTCCCCCGAATACCTGCCGCAGGACGGTCGAGCGACAAGGCGTCCGCGGCCGCCCACAAGCGAAGAGCCCCGGCGCTCAGGCCGGGGCTCCTCTCGGTCGCGTCAGTTCAAGACCACGCTGGGCGGTCGGCGCTCCGCCCCGACCGTGACGTCGCCGATCATCAGCCCCATCGGCCCGGCGGTGACCGGCACCGCCTCGCCGTCGTGGATGCGCCCGGAGAGCAGCAACTCGGCCAGCGGATCCTGAACGTTCTTCTGGATCACCCGCTTGAGCGGCCGCGCCCCGTAGGCCGGGTCGTAGCCCTTGTCGGCGAGCCACGTGCGGGCATCCTGGTCCACGTCGAGCGCGATCTTGCGCTCGTCGAGGAGCTTCTGCAGGCGTCCGAGCTGGATATCGACGATCGCCCCCATCTCGCCGCGCTGGAGGCGGTGGAACAGGATGATCTCGTCGATCCGGTTCAGGAATTCCGGCCGGAAATGGCTCCGCACCACACCCATCACCTCGTCGCGGACGGCATCGGTGTCCTGGCCCGCGGGCTGGTTCACCAAGTACTCGGCCCCGAGATTCGAGGTCATGATGAGGAGCGTGTTGCGGAAATCGACCGTCCGGCCCTGTCCGTCCGTGAGGCGCCCGTCGTCGAGCACCTGCAGGAGGACGTTGAACACGTCCGGATGCGCCTTCTCCACCTCGTCGAACAGCACGACCTGATAGGGCCGACGCCGCACGGCCTCGGTGAGCGCGCCGCCCTCCTCGTAGCCGACGTAGCCCGGAGGCGCGCCGATGAGGCGGGCGACCGCGTGCTTCTCCATGTACTCGGACATGTCGATGCGCACCAACGCCGTGTCGTCGTCGAACAGGAAGCCGGCCAGCGCCTTGGTCAGCTCGGTCTTGCCGACGCCCGTGGGCCCCAGGAACATGAACGAGCCGATCGGCCGGTTCGGGTCCTGCAGGCCGGCGCGTGCGCGGCGGACCGCGGTCGCGACCGCCTCGACCGCCTCGCGCTGCCCGACGACGCGTCGGCCGAGCGCCTCCTCCATCGCCAGCAGCTTCTCGCGCTCGCCCTCCAGCATCTTGTCGACGGGCACGCCGGTCCAGCGCGAGACGACCCCCGCGATGTGCTGCGGCGTCACCGCCTCCTCGACCATGCCATCGCGCGCGACCGCGGATTCGGCGTTCGCCTCGATCTCGGCGAGCTGCTTCTCGAGGCCCGGGACCACCCCGTAGGCGAGCTCGCCCGCGCGCTGGTACTGGCCCTGGCGCTGGGCGGCCGCGAGCTCGTTCCTGGCCTCGTCGAGTTTCTTCTTGAGCTCGGCGGCCGCGCCCAGCTTGTCCTTCTCGGCCTTCCAGCGGGCCGTGATCGTGGCGGACTGCTCCTCGAGGTCGGCGAGTTCCTTCTCGAGGCGCTGGAGGCGATCGCGGGAGGCGGAATCCGTCTCCTTCTTCAGAGCCTCGCCCTCGATCTTCAGCCGCACGATCTCGCGGTCGATGTTGTCGAGCTCCTCGGGCTTCGAATCGACCTGCATGCGCAGGCGGGATCCCGCCTCGTCCACGAGGTCGATCGCCTTGTCGGGCAGGAAGCGGTCGGTGATGTAGCGGTTCGACAGGGTCGCGGCGGCAACGAGCGCCGAGTCCTGGATGCGCACGCCGTGGTGCTGCTCGTACTTCTCCTTGATGCCGCGCAGGATCGAGATCGTGTCCTCGACGGTCGGCTCCGAGACGAAGACCGGCTGGAAGCGCCGGGCAAGCGCCGCGTCCTTCTCGACGTGCTTGCGGTACTCGTCGAGCGTGGTGGCGCCGACGCAGTGCAGCTCGCCGCGGGCCAGCGCGGGCTTCAGGAGGTTCGAGGCGTCCATCGCCCCGTCCGCCTTGCCGGCGCCGACGAGCGTGTGCATCTCGTCGATGAACAGGATGATGCCGCCCTCGGCCGCCTGGACCTCCGAGAGCACGCCCTTCAGCCGCTCCTCGAACTCGCCGCGATACTTCGCGCCCGCGATCAGCGCGCCCATGTCGAGGGCCAGCAGGCTCTTCTCGCGCAGGGATTCCGGCACGTCGCCGTTGACGATCCGCAGGGCCAGCCCCTCGACGATGGCGGTCTTGCCGACGCCGGGCTCGCCGATCAGCACGGGGTTGTTCTTGGTGCGCCGGGACAGGACCTGGATCGTGCGGCGGATCTCCTCGTCGCGGCCGATCACCGGGTCGAGCTTGCCCTCGCGGGCGGCCTCGGTGAGGTCGCGGGCGTACTTCTTCAGCGCGTCGTAGGCGTTCTCGGCCGAGGCGTTGTCGGCGGTGCGGCCCTTGCGCAGCGCGTTGATCGCCGCGTTGATCGAGGCCGGCGTCACGCCCGCGGCCTGGAGCGCGCGACCGGCTTCCGTGTTGCCCTCGACGGCGAGCGCGAGCAGCAGCCGCTCGACGGTGACGTAGGAATCACCGGCCTTCTCGGCGGCCTTCTCGGCGGTGTCGAACAGGCGCACGAGGTCGCGCGTCGCCTGGGGCGAGGCGGAATTGCCGGAGACCTTCGGCTGCCGGCCGAGCCACTGCTCGACCTGCGCGAGCGCCACGCGCGACTGCCCGCCGGCGCGGTCGATCAGCCCGGCGCAGAGCCCCTCGGGATCGTCGAGCAGCACCTTCAGGAGGTGCCCCGGCTGCAACTGGGGATGGCCCTCGCGCATCGCGAGGTTCTGGGCGGCCTGCACGAAGCCGCGGGCGCGCTCGGTGTACTTCTCGAAATTCATGCACAACCCTCCCGTACCGGCATCCGCCGCCCGCGTAGAGGCGCGGCGCCACCGAAACGTCGCCCTCCGGCTATCCGCCGCACGAGGGCCCCGACGCCGTTGGTGGCCGCCGGTCTCCGCCATGTGGTGTTGCATTTGCGCACCACAAGGGGCGCTACCCCCCTTGCGCGCGGGTGCATTTCAGGGCCACGCTCCGCGCATGGCCACGCTCACGATCCACGCCCTCTACCGCTATCCCGTGAAGGGGTTCAGTCCCGAGCGCGTCGCGCGCGCCGAGCTCGAGACGAGCGGCTACTTCCCCGGCGACAGGCTCTACGCGGTCGAGAACGGGGATTCGGGCTTCAGCGCGTCGGTGCCGCGGCATCAACCGAAGACCAAGTACCTGATGCTGATGCGCGACGAGGCCCTGGCCCGCCTGCGCACGCGCTACGACGACACCACCACCACCCTGCACATCGAGGCGGAGGGCGCGTCCTACGCCGCCAAGCTCGACACGCCCGAGGGCAGGGCGGTGCTGGAGGATCTCATGCGGCGCCTCCTGCCGGAATCCCTGCGCGGCGAGCCTCGAGTACTCGAGGCGCCGCCGCGGTACCGCTTCACCGACTCGAAGATCGGCTTCGTCTCGCTCATCAATCTCGCGAGCGTGCGGGCGATCGAGGATTTCGTCGGCGCGCCCGTTGATCCGCTGCGCTTCCGCGGCAATCTCCTGGTCGAGGGTCTCGAGCCCTGGGCCGAGCTGGCGATGACGGGGGCCGTGCTCGAGGCGCCGAGCGGGCTGCGCCTGCGCCTCACACAGCGCACGCAGCGCTGTGCGGCCACCAACGTCGATCCGGTGAGCGGCGTCCGCGACCTCGACATTCCCTGGACCCTCGACGCCCGCCTTGGCCACCGGGATTGCGGGATCTATGCCGAGGTGATCGCGGGCGGCGCTCTCGGTGAGGGCGAGGGGCTGCGGGTCGTCGGCTGAACGCGACCCGATGGGTCGCGGCTACCGCGCCGGTCAGTCGCGGGCGGCGAGCCAGCGGGGCTCCGGCTCCTCGACCGGCAACAGGGCCGCGACGGCGTCGAGATCGACCGTGTAGCGTTCGGTGAGCATCTGCCACACCTCGGCGCGGGAGCGGGCCGTCGGGATGAGGTGGTCGAGCGCGTGGGCCAGGATGCTCGGATGGACCAGAGCAGGGCGCTGGCGGAGAGGGTCGGCGTACAGCATCGAAATCGCGCTCCCTTCTGACCACGCGAATATCAAATACCTTGGTTAATCCGCGCTTAAGGAAAGGGCTGCGGCGCATTGGCCAGTATTCGGACAGTGCCGGAGCCTCGGTCGAGCGCGCCGGCGGCTGACCTCCTGCTCGGGATAGGCGGGAACCAACCTCGCCCTCCGCGCGTCTCCTTGCGGCCAAGCTGTGCCGCTCGAACCTCGATGACCATCACCATCCCGAACCTGCAGCCCGTGATCGCGATCGTCGCCGGGGTGCTGATCCTGATCGCGCCCCGGTTGCTGAACTATATCGTGGCCGCGTACCTGATCGTCGTCGGGCTGATCGGCCTCGGCCTCTTCCGCGGGATGGTGTGAGCCGTAGGGGCTCCGCCGTCGCGGTGAGACAGCCGCGGGCCGGGATCCACCGCCTTCGGGGCGTTCACCTTGCGTTGCAGCGCGAGATGGTTCAACCCGCGATCCAACGACCGGTCACGGTCACGTCACCTTCTGAATGGACGGAAACGATATGGCGAGCCAGGGCAGCGCGGGCACCGCGAAGTGGGTCTACGCCTTCGGCGACGGCAAGGCCGAGGGCAAGTCGCAGATGCGCGAGCTGCTCGGCGGCAAGGGGGCGAACCTCGCCGAGATGTCCAATCTCGGCCTCCCCGTGCCTCCCGGCTTCACCATCACCACAGAGGTCTGCACATATTATTACGCGCATGACAGGCAGTATCCGCCGGAGCTGAAGGCGCAGGTCGACGAGGCGCTGGCCAAGGTCGGCGCGCTCACCGGCCGGACCTTCGGCGACGCCGAGAGCCCGCTCCTCGTCTCCGTGCGCTCCGGCGCCCGGGCCTCCATGCCCGGCATGATGGACACGGTGCTCAACCTCGGCCTCAACGATGCCACGGTGGCGGCGCTGGCCGCGAGCGCGGGCGACGAGCGCTTCGCCTACGATTCCTACCGCCGCTTCATCACCATGTACTCGAACGTGGTGCTGGGCGTTGAGCACCACGCCTTCGAGGAGGCGCTGGAGCAGTACAAGGAGCGCAAGGGCGCCGAACTCGACACCGAGCTCGGGGCCGAGGACTGGAAGACCCTGATCCAGACCTACAAGACGATCGTGCGCGAGGAGCACGGTTCCGACTTCCCCCAGGAGCCGCAGGACCAGCTCTGGGGCGCGATCGGCGCGGTGTTCGATTCCTGGATGATCCCGCGGGCCAAGAAGTACCGCGAGCTGAACCAGATCCCGGAGAGCTGGGGCACGGCCGTGAACGTGCAGGCCATGGTGTTCGGCAACATGGGTGAAACCTCGGCCACGGGCGTCGCCTTCACCCGCAACCCCTCGACCGGCGAGCGCGCCCTCTACGGCGAGTTCCTGATCAACGCTCAGGGCGAGGACGTGGTGGCGGGCATCCGCACGCCTCAGGACATCACCGAGAAGGCGAGGCTCGAGGCGAAATCCGACAAGCCCTCCATGGAGAAGGCGATGCCGGAGAGCTTCCAGGAGCTGACCCGCATCTACGGGATTCTCGAGAAGCACTACCGCGACATGCAGGACATGGAGTTCACCATCGAGAGCGGAAAGCTCTGGATGCTCCAGACCCGCAACGGCAAGCGCACCGCCAAGGCCGCGCTGAAGATCGCGGTCGATCTGGCGAGCGAGGGCCTGATCTCCGAGAAGGAGGCGATCCTGCGCGTCGAGCCGGGCGCCCTGGACCAACTCCTTCACCCGACGATCGACCCGAAGGCCGAGCGCAAGGTCATCGCCTCGGGCCTGCCCGCCTCGCCGGGCGCGGCAACCGGCGAGATCGTGTTCAACTCCGAGGACGCCGAGGCCTGCAAGAAGGCTGAGCGCAAGTGCATCCTCGTGCGCATCGAGACGTCGCCGGAGGACATCCATGGCATGCACGCCTCGGAGGGTATCCTCACGACGCGCGGCGGCATGACCAGCCACGCGGCCGTGGTGGCCCGCGGCATGGGCAAGCCCTGTGTCTCGGGCGTCGGCTCGATCCGGATCGACTACAAGGCCAAGACCCTGACGGTCGGCGGCGTGACCCTGAAGGCCGGCGACCGGATCACGATCGACGGCTCGACCGGCCAGGTGCTGCAGGGCGAGGTCAAGATGCTGGAGCCCGAACTCTCCGGCGACTTCGCGCAGCTCATGGGATGGGCCGACGCGCACCGGAAGATGAAGGTGCGCACCAACGCCGACACCCCGAACGACGCCCGCACGGCACGCAACTTCGGCGCCGAGGGCATCGGGCTCTGCCGCACCGAGCACATGTTCTTCGAGGGCGACCGCATCATCGCGGTGCGCGAGATGATCCTCGCGGACGACGCGGAGGGCCGCCGCTCGGCGCTCGCCAAGATCCTGCCCTACCAGCGGCAGGACTTTGCGGAGCTGTTCAAGATCATGTCGGGCCTGCCCGTCACGATCCGCCTGCTCGACCCGCCGCTGCACGAGTTCCTGCCCCACTCCGACGCCGAGGTGGCCGAGGTCGTGAAGGCGACGGGCGTGGCCGAGGACAAGATCCGTCACCGGATGCGCGAACTCTCCGAGTTCAACCCGATGCTCGGCTTCCGCGGCTGCCGCCTCGCCATCGCCTTCCCGGAGATCGCCGAGATGCAGGCGCGGGCGATCTTCGAGGCCGCCGTTCAGGCCGCGAAGGAGACGGGTGCTCCAGTGGTGCCGGAGGTGATGGTGCCGCTGGTCTTCACCCGGGCCGAGTTCGACATCGTCAAGGCCCGTATCGACGCCATGGCGAAGGCGGTGTCGGAGGAGATCGGCGCCCAGCTCGACTATCAGGTCGGCACCATGATCGAGCTGCCGCGCGCGGCGCTCAAGGCTGGCGAGATCGCCGAGACCGCGGAGTTCTTCTCCTTCGGTACCAACGACCTTACGCAGACCGCACTCGGCATCTCGCGCGACGATGCGGCGACGTTCCTGGGTCCGTACACCCAGAAGGGCATCCTGGCGGCCGATCCCTTCGTGACAATCGACCAGGAGGGCGTCGGCGAGCTCGTGCGTATCGGCGTCGAGCGCGGTCGCAAGACGCGCCCCGACATCAAGCTCGGCATCTGCGGAGAGCACGGCGGCGACCCGGCCTCGGTCGGCTTCTGCCAGGAGGTCGGACTCGACTACGTCTCCTGCTCACCCTACCGCGTGCCGATCGCGCGGCTGGCCGCGGCCCAGGCGGCTTTGGGCAAGGTTCTGGGCGGCGAGGGCTGACCGGCGCCGGGCGGCCCGGACTACGCGTCCGGGCCGTTCATGCACCGTTAGCGATCCGGTGCAACACCTGTGGAAAATTTGGGGTGCCGGGGACGAACCCCAGCCTTGGCGGCACGTTGACTGCTAGTGGAACCGGCGAGCGCTCAGGCCTGCCGGGCCACGCGCGGGAATGCCGGCCATGAACGATCCGAGCCCCTCCCCACTCTTCATTCCCAACCATTCGGCCGCCGTCCGGTTGCCACGCACGCTCGAGCGCGCCGGCATCTGGACGCTCGGGGCCTTGGGCAGTCTTGCCACGCTGGGTTTGCTGGTCTTCGCGGTGGAGAGCCAGAGCAGCGCCGACGCAGAGCGCATCGCCGCCACCGGCGACTATGCGGCCGGGCTGGTCTCGGCGCTGGCAGTCTCGCAGGCCCGCGGCGGACGCTGAGCCGGTCCGGCCTTCGAAGGCTCGCCGATCACCAGCGTCGGAGCGAAGATCTGGATTATCAGCGAAGCTGACCAGAATGGCGCTCCTACGGCGCGAGGCTTCGTGATGCCGCGTCGCTGACGCATCGTCAGACGCGTTGCGGCCGGTCATCCCTCGGCTGACGCGTCGCCATTCCGTGCTTCCCGGACATGAGCGCCGCGTCGCTTCCGCCGATGGGCCGGAGGCGATCGGACCACGCAATACCGGATTCCGAGCGCCGGGCAGATGCGGGGACCCGAGCGGTAGCCACGATCACCGGGCGCCGGCCACGCCCCGCGTCGCCGATCCAGTGAAGCGCTGGCTGGCGAGGGTATCGCCGGGGCTGCTTCGGCTGAAGCGGGTGACGACCCGCTCCGGCGAGGCGGAGACGACGGCGTCCGGCGCCGCGTCCGAGCGAGGCCGCGCGGCTGCGACGCGGATCGGTGCCGCGGGCGAGACTGGAACAGCGGCATCCTCCGCCGAAGCCGCCTCGAACAGGGCACGCAACTGTTGCTTCGGATCGGCGTCCGCGGCCACCAGCGCGGTGCGTCGGGCCGGGGCTGGCAGGAGCGCCGCCTTCTGCAACGGCTCCGCGGCCGGGAGCGACACGGCGCCCATCGCGGCGAGCTGGACGGGGCGGGGCGGCGGAAGCGGCATGGTGATCGCGGCGGCGACCAGGGCCTCGAATTCCGCCGGACGGCGGGGTGGCAGCGGCGCGAGGGTTGCCTGGATCGCGGCCTCGGCGCTGCCCGGAGCGGGGATGGCCGGTTCGGCGGTGAGCAGGCTGCGGGCATCGGTCTTGCCGTCGCGGACGAGGGCCGTACCGCGCAGCGCCGCGCTGGCGTTCGGCGCCGCGTAGGCCAGGGCCGCGTCGGCGCCGACCGGTGCTTCGGGATCGGCGCTCGCCACGACCACGGGAGCCCGACGCCCGCGCCCGGCCGGGACCGGCGCTGTCGTGGGCGTGTTGGCGGAGCCGCCCCCGAACAGGCTCGCCAGGAAGCGGCCGACGCTCGGGCCGTCGTCCTCCTCGGCGCTCGCGACCTGCGTCTGCACGCCCGCCACCGTGCCGCCGCGGGCCAGCACCGCGGCGCGGGCCTCCTCGTAGCGGGCGAGCGGGTGGCCGTCGCTCGGCAGGTGTACCGTCCGGCCGTCCGGGAAAAGCCGGGCGAGTTGGTCGTGGGTCATGCGCGGCCAGGAGCGGACCGAGCCGACGTCGAGATGCACGAAGGGCGAGCCGGAGCGGGGGTACCAGCCCACGCCGCCGCGCTGCATCTGCATGCCGACCGCACGGATCTGGTCGATCGAGACGTCGGGCAGGTAGAAGTCCATGGCCTTGCCGAGCATGTGCTGGCTGTACTCGGCCACCATCTTGGAGCGGCGCCGCAGCATCGCGTTGGTGCCGGGGGAGCGGTAGGCGGACACGATGTGGATCGCCTCGCCGGAGCCGACCTGCCGGTAGGCTTCCCAGACCGTGTCGAACAAACGCGGATCCATCTTGGTCGGCTCGTCCACGCGCCAATCCCGCAGCAGCCAGTTGAGCTGGTCGAGCCCGGCCCGGTCGTAGCGCCCGTCGCGCTTGAACGTGACGGTTGCGCTCTCCTTGGTGTGGGTGTGGAAGATCGAGAGCGAGCGGGTATCGCCGTTGGCGACCGCGTCCTGCGTGCCGCTCGTCGTGCCGGAGAGAGCGAGGGCAACGCCGGCCGCGAGGGCGAGGCGGCGGATCGCGGCCGGACGGATGGGGGAGAACCTGCGCACGATGGCCCTTGCCCTCTTGCCGCGCCCCCTGCGGGGCGTCGTGGTGAATGCAAGGTTGCCGAAAACCGTGAATGGCCGGTTATCGGGGCCTCGCCGCGGACATCGTTCTGTCTGCGGAACGGCTAAGCCGCGACCATGGCGAAATCGTGCCCGCAAGTGCTCGGCCGCACGCTCGCGGATTCTTGTCCCCGGACAGGATCCGCGAGACCGAGTGCTGCCTCACCACCAGCCGCGCGAGACCGGCGCCTGGCGAGGGGCCCAAGGGTCTGGGTCGGCGTAGATCGGTGCCGCCTCCGCGCGAGCCGTCGGCCGCGCGACGTGCCGGACCTTCGGCTTCGGGCGCGGCATCTCGGCCGTGCGCCGCGGCGGCTCGCTCGGTGCTTTCGGGGCGCGTGCGATCGCCGGTCCGCCGCCGCCGGGAAGGCCGAGGGCCGCGCGCATCGGCGCGTCGTAGCCGTAGATGTCGGGCAGCGTCCGGTAGCTGCCGGAATCGTCCACGTAGGCGGTGAAATAGGCGAGGTGCACCGGCAGCTTCTCGTCGAGCCGGATCGTGCGCTCGCCTTTGCCGATGAGCTTCTTCAGCCGCTCGCTGGTCCAGGCCTCGGACAGGACCGCGTCGGCGAAGCGGAACGGGTCGTCGACCCGTACGCAGCCGTGGCTGAGCGCGCGGTCGTTGCGGCCGAACAGCGAGCGGTTGGGCGTGTCGTGCAGGTAGACCGCGTGGTTGTTCGGGAACATGAATTTGACGAAGCCGAGCGCGTTCTTCTCACCCGGCGGCTGGCGCAGGGAGACGTGGCCGCCGCGGCGCACCACCTCGTAGCCCCCCCAGGTCTTGCCGCCGTAGGCGGCGATCTTCGGCAGCATCGTCTTGAGGATCGAGGGCGGCACGTACCACGACGGGTTGACGACCGCGTACTCCATCATCCCGGAGAAGAGCGGTGTCGGCGACTCGGTCTTGCCGACGATGACGCGCGTCTCGTCGCGCACGCGCCCCTGCCGGACGACGCGCAGGCGGTATTCCGGCACGTTGACCAGCACGTAGTCGGGCCCGAGATCGGCGGGCAGCCAGCGCCAGCGCTCCATGTTGACGACGAGCGCGGCCTCGTCCGCGCTGGCGTGGCGGGTCGTTTCGACGCCCGCGAGCGCCATCACGGTCTGGGCGTTGAGATTGCCGGTCGCGGGCAGGCCGCGGGTGCGCTGGAAGGCCGAGACCGCCTTCGCGACATGCGCGTCGTAGAGGTCGGGCTCGCCGGTTCCGTGGTCGAGCGTGCCGGGCGTGCGCGCCTCAATGTCGAGATGCTGGCGCAGGGCGGGCACGCGGGGGTCGCGCATGCCGACCTTGAGCATCAGACCGGGCGCCAGCTTCAGGGGCTTGCTCGGCCCGGAGGCGCTCGGCTCGGCCGGACCGCGCAGGGCGGCGAGCCGGGCCTTCAGGGCGAGATAGCCGGGCTGGCGCGGATTGTAGCGCTGGAGCACGCTGCCCGCCTCCGGCCCGGCGGCCACCACAGCGGTGAGCACCGAATCGGCCGTGGGTAGATCGAGACTCGGGGTGATGAGCCGCGAGATCGACGCAAGGTTGACGCGTCCCCCGCGAGCGTCGCGGGCGTAGAGCGCGACCGCGGCGGAGAGCTTCAGGTCGGCGTCGGCGATCGCCGCGAGGTCGTCCGCGGAGCCGGGCGGCTTCGGCACGGGATAGGCCCGCGCGTCGAGACCGTCCTCGCCCGCCGCGGCGAGGCGCGCCACCGCGGCCTTGGCGGCCGGATTGTAGGCACCCTCGCTGAACCAGACCGGCTGGAAGGCGCCCAGCGCGTAGAAGGCCCGGATGGCCTCCCGGTCCTTCGTGGTGAGACGGCCGAGCAGGGGTGCCGTATCGGCGAGCCGGTTGAAGATCGCCGCCGCCCGCGGATCGCTCGGGCTGGCGGGCGCCGCGGCGCTGTCGGGCGCGGAAGCCGGCGGCGTCTCCGCCTTCGGGCCGCCCTCGGCTGGAACACCGACCGCCTCGTCCGGAGTGGTGGGCTTGGCCGATTCCGCCGCGCCGGGAGCCGCCGGAGCTGCGGAGGGCGCAACGGCGTCCGGCTCCACCGCCGCGGTGCGAAGGGGCATGCCGGGTTCTCCCCGGACCGGCTCGGCCCGCGCGGGCAAGAGCGTACCGGCGAACAGCGCGGCCAGGGCGATGGTGGCGGAGCGCGGAACGCCCATCATGGCTCTCCTCGAGCGGACCGCGCGGCGCGATCCTCACGAATCTATAATCGAATCAAGCGCTGCCGTATGCATGCGCCTCGGGAAAACCGCGCTTGTCCGGTGCGCGGAGCAGGCCGTGGGGTCAGGCCGCGGCGTCCTCGGCCTTCTCGTCAAGGCCGAGATCCTTGAGCTTCCGATAGAGCGTGGATCGGCCGATTCCGAGGCGGCGCGAGACCTCGGACATCCGGCCGCGGTAATATTGCAGGGCGTAGCGGATCACCTCCGCCTCCATCGCCTCCATCGTCTTCATCTCGCCGGTCTCCTCCACGACGAGCGACATGGCGTGGGGATCGCGCACCTCGACGCGCACGATCTCGCGCACCGGCTCGAGGGTCGCGTTCGCCGCGACGGGCTGGCCGGGGGCGGGCGGGATGCGGATGTCGAAGCCCTCGACCTGTGCGGCGATCTGCGGGAATTCCGACACGGTCAGCTCGTCCCCGTCCGCCAGCACCACGGCGCGGAACAGAGCGTTCTCGAGTTGGCGCACGTTGCCGGGCCAGCTGTAGCGCGTGAGCAGCGCCATCGCCTCGGCGCTGACCCCGCGCACGCGCTTGCTCTCCTCCGCCGAGAAGCGGGCGCAGAACGAGCGCACGAGGTCCGGGATGTCCTCGCGGCGCGCCCGGAGCGGGGGCAGGGTCATCGGGAAGACGTTGAGGCGGTAGTAGAGATCCTCGCGGAACTTGCCCGCCTTGACGAGGTCGAGGAGCGAGCGGTTCGTCGCCGAGATCAGCCGGATGTCGACCCGCACGCTGCGCTTGGCGCCGACCGGATCGACCTCGCCCTCCTGCAAAGCCCGCAGGAGCTTGACCTGCGCGTCGAGGGGCAGCTCGCCGATCTCGTCGAGGAAGAGCGTGCCGCCCGATGCCTCGACGAACTTCCCGGTATGGCGCTCGGTGGCGCCGGTGAACGCGCCCTTCTCGTGGCCGAACAGGGTCGACTCGACGAGGTTCTCGGGAATCGCCCCGCAATTGACGGTGACGAAGGCCTTGCCGCGCCGGTCGCCGGAGCCCTGGATCGCGCGGGCCAGCACCTCCTTGCCCACACCCGATTCGCCCTCGATGAGCACCGGGATCGTGGATTTGGCCGCGCGCTCGGCGAGGCGCATCACCCGGTCCATGTCCGGGCTTTTCGAGGCGAGATCGCGGAACGTCAGCGCGCCGGAGGCGCGGCGGCGCATGCGCCGGACCTCCTCCTCCAGCTGATCGACCCGCAGCGCGTTCTTGATCGAGACCTGGAGCCGCTCGGCGCCGGCGGGCTTCACCACGAAATCGACCGCGCCGGCCCGCATGGCGCTGACGACCGCGTCGATCGAGCCGTTCGCCGTCTGCACGATCACGGGCGTGTCGAGATCGCTCTTGCGCATCTCGGCGAGCACCCCGAGCCCGTCGAGGCCGCCCGGCATGACGAGGTCGAGCAGGACGACATCGATATCGGGTTCCCCGCGCAGCAGGCTCAACGCCTCCGCGCCGTTCTCCGCGGTGCGCGCCTCGAACCCGAACCGCCGCACGCTCGCCTCGGCGAGGCGGCGCTGCACCGGGTCGTCGTCGACGATCAGCACCGTGGTCGTCATGCGGGCTTTCCTCGTGCTGGCGTGCCGATCCCGCCGCGCCGGAGGATGGCCCCCGGCGACGGTCGCGGTCCGCAACGTGTTCCGTTTCGAGATGCAGCCTGGCCGAGATGCGTAAAGCCGCGCTTAACGACGATGCCGGGATTTCGGGCACGGCGCCCTGGCGGCGCGCCGAGGGTGTTGTCACCGACGGCTCGCGCGAATCGGTTGAAGGCGGGGCCGTGCCGCTCGATATCAGCGGCTCGCCCGACCGGTTCGGGTCCGTCCCCGGGCGGACGGGCCCTTTGAGGAATGTGACCGCCGATGCTCAACCGTGCTCCCGCCATCGAAGCGCAGCCCTGCCGGAGCGCCGAGAGCGCGCAGGCGGCCCGCGCGACCGCCCGGGCGGTCGATCTCGGGGTCCTGCCCGAATGGGACCTCGGCGATCTCTACGCCGGCCTCGACGATCCGGCCTTCCGCGACGACCTCGCGCGCGCGGAGGCGAATTGCCGGGCGTTCTCGGCGTCATACGCGGGCCGGATCGCGGACCTCGCAGCGGGCCCCGACGCCTCCGAACGGCTGGCCGAGGCGTTGCGCGCCTACGAGGGCATCGAGGACCTGCTCGGCAAGCTGATGTCCTACGCGGGCCTCGTCTACTCGGGCGACACCACCGACGAGGCGCGCGCGAAGTTCTACGGCGACACCCGCGAGCGCCTCACCGACGCCTCCGGTGAACTCTTGTTCTTCGCGCTCGAACTCAACCGGGTCGAGGATGCGGTGCTGGACGCCGCGATGGCCTCCGGGCCGCTCGCCCACTACGCGCCCTGGATCGCGGACCTGCGGCGGGAGAAGCCGTACCAGCTCGAGGATCGGGTCGAGAAGCTGTTCCTCGAGAAGTCCGTCACCGCGAACGCAGCCTGGGACCGGCTGTTCAACGAGACGATCGCGGGCCTGCGCTTCCCCGTCCAGGGCGAGATGCTGCCGCTGGAGCCGACGCTGAACAAGCTGCAGGACCCGGACGGGGCGGTGCGCCGCGAGGCCGCCGGCGCGGTGAGCGAAGTGCTGCGCGGCAACCTGCGCATCTTCACGCTCATCACCAACACGCTCGCCAAGGACAAGGAGATCTCGGACCGCTGGCGCGGCTTCAAGGACGTGGCGGATGCCCGCCATCTCTCGAACCGGGTCGAGCCCGAGGTGGTGGCAGCCCTGGTCGATGCCGTGCAGGCGGCCTACCCGCGGCTGTCGCACCGCTACTACCGCCTCAAGGCCAAGTGGTTCGGCGTCGAGGCGCTGCCCTACTGGGACCGCAACGCGCCGTTGCCGCGGGTCGAGCAGCGCACGATCCCCTGGGCCGAGGCCCGCGACACCGTTCTGTCGGCCTACGGTGCCTTCTCGCCGGATCTTGCCAACATCGCCCGCCGGTTCTTCGACGATCGCTGGATCGACGCGCCGACCCGGCCCGGCAAGGCGCCCGGCGCCTTCGCGCACCCGACCGTGCCCTCGGTCCACCCCTACGTGCTGGTGAACTACCAGGGCAAGCCGCGGGACGTGATGACGCTCGCCCACGAACTCGGGCACGGCGTGCATCAGGTGCTCGCCGCCCCGAACGGCGCCCTGATGGCGCAGACGCCGCTGACGCTGGCCGAGACCGCCAGCGTGTTCGGCGAGATGCTGACCTTCCGCAAGCTCCTGGCCGAGACGCGGGACACGACGCAGCGCCGGGCCATGCTCGCCGCCAAGGTCGAGGACATGATCAACACGGTGGTGCGCCAGATCGCCTTCTACGCCTTCGAGCGGAAGGTGCATCTCGCCCGCGCCAAGGGCGAGCTGACCACCGAGCAGATCAACGCGCTCTGGCTCTCCGTGCAGGCCGAGTCGCTCGGGCCGGCGATCCAGCTCGATGCGGGCTACGAGCCCTACTGGGCCTACATCCCGCACTTCATCCACTCGCCCTTCTACGTCTACGCCTACGCCTTCGGCGATTGCCTCGTGAACTCGCTCTACGGCGTCTACGCGAAGGCGGAATCGGGCTTCGTGGAGCGCTACTTCGCGCTGCTCTCGGCCGGCGGCTCGAAACCCTACGGCGAGCTGCTCAAGCCCTTCGGGCTCGATGCCAGCGATCCGGGCTTCTGGCAGATCGGGCTCGGCATGATCGAGGGGATGATCGCCGAGCTGGAGTCGATGGAAGGGCAGCGCTGAACCCGTCTCTCCGATACAGATGCCGTACAGGCCCTCCCGCAGGGCTCTGTACGAGCCCTGCCGCGAGTGTTATACTGACCGTACAACGAATCGGAGTACGGTCATGAAGCTGGAAGTGAAGCGCGTTGGCAACTCGACCGGCCTGATCCTGCCGAAAGAACTTCTGGGACAGCTCAACATCGCCCAGGGCGACTGGCTCTACGTGACCGAGAACGCGGATGGGTCCGTCCGCCTATCGCCCTACGATCCGGCATTCGAGAAGGGCATGAAGATCGCCGAGAAGGCGATGAAGACCTATCGCAACGCCCTCTCGGAGTTGGCGAAGTGAGCACGGATCGCGAGATCGTCTGGCTCACGAGCGACCTCGTCCAGGCCTTCCACGCGCAGCAACTGAAGCTCTTCGGCGGGCCGCCCGGCATCCGGGACGAGGGCGCGCTCGAATCGGCGCTCGGACGTCCGGTGAACCGGGTGGCCTATGCCGAGGAGGCGGAGGTCGATCTGGCCGAGCTTGCGGCGGCCTACGCCTTCGGCATCGCCAAGAACCACCCCTTCATCGACGGCAACAAGCGGGCCGCCCTGCTGGCGCTCGTCACGTTCCTCGGACTCAACGACCTCGACTTCCTCGCCGACGAGGCCGAGGCCGTCGTGATGATCCGGAGCCTCGCCGCGGGCGAGATCGACGAATCCGGCCTCACCCGCTGGATCCGCGACAACTGGCCGGCCTGACCCGCGGCGCAGGGACCCACGGCCCTGGCACTCGCGCACGGGCCACTTATCTCGCTCCCGACAGCTGAGGTGAGCACCCGCCCGATGGCCGAGACCGACCGCGAAGCCAACCGATTCTCCGCGC
>NZ_LSIX01000985.1:0-3868 GCF_001556475.1 Methylobacterium sp. CCH5-D2
GCCAAGCTCCGGGCCTGCGCCGCCTATGCCAGCCAGATCGGCTTCCAGTTCGGCGGCCCGGCCGGTTTGGAGGCGCGGCTGGCGCAAGAGGAAGGACGCGAGCGCCTCCGCCTCTCCGGATCGCCGCCGCCGGACCTCGCGGCGCTGCGCGACGGGACCGGATGACCGGGCTCGCGCCCGACCAGCCGAAATCCCTGCGCGATCCGGCGGCGCTCGCCGCGCGCCGTGCCCTGGTGGATGCCCCCCACATCGCCCCCATCCGCGCGCTCGCCCGGCGCATAGCAGACGAGCGGCGAGCGCCCGTCCCCGACCCCGATCCGCTCGACGGCGGCGTCAACGCCCGGATGCTCCTCCTCTTGGAGACGCCGGGCCCCGCGGTCGTCCGCACCGGCTTCGTCACCCGCGACAGCGCCACCGGCACCGCCGCGAACCTGTTCCGCTTCCTCGCCGAGGCCGGCATCCCCCGGGCCGACACCCTGATCTGGAACGTCGTGCCCTGGGTGATCCACGCCCCCGGCGCGCTCAACCGCGCCCCGCGCCGGGCGGAGCTGCGCGCGGCCGAACCCTACCTTGGCCCCCTCCTCGACCTCCTGCCCGGCCTCGCGGTGGCGGTGCTGGCCGGGCGCTTCGCCGGGGAGGCGCGTCCCGCGTTCGAGGCCCTGCGGCCGGGATTGCCGGTGGTCGGCGTGCCGCATCCGAGCCCGACCTACGTCTGCACAGCGCCCGCCGTCCCGGAACGCATCCGGGCGGGGATGGAGGAGGCCGCCGTCATCCTGCGGACATCTCGCGCGGGCATCGCTGCCTCCTGACGCGGCCGCACAGGACCGTGGAGGGCGCGCGGCGTCGCTGGTCATCGGCGGCCGCAGGTCCTACATGCGGGCGACAAGCCGCGGCCGAGCCCGCGGACCCGACACACAGGCAGGTTTCCGGGCAGGTCCGCGGATGCCGGCCCGGCGCCGTCGTCTCGTCGCGAGGCGGGCGGCCGCTCCGGAGGAAGGCGGACAACGATCGGCATGAACGTCCAGGGCCAGCATCGCCCGGCGATCGAGGGGGCCGAGGCCATCGACGCCGACGCCGCGGCGCGCGGGGCCGGCGTGCCGGAGGCCGCGCGCCCGCGCGGCCGCCGCCGCTACGCCTGGATCGGCACGGTCGCGAGCGTCGTGCTCTTCGTGGTCTCGCTCGGGGTGCTCTGGCACCTCGCGCAGGACATCACCTGGGCCGACCTGCACGCCGCGATGGCGGAGAAGACGGGCACGCAGTTCGCCATCGCCTTCGGCTTCGTCTTCGTGAGCTACCTCTTCCTCACCGGCTACGACGCGCTGGCCCTACGCCAGCTCCGGGTGAGCGTGCCCTACGGGATCACCGCGCTCGCCTCGTTCACGAGCTACGCGGTGAGCTTCACGCTGGGCTTCGCGCTCTTCACAGCGGGCACGATCCGCTACTGGATCTACGCCCGCCACGGGCTCAACGCCGCCAAGATCGCCGCGCTCACGGTGATCGCGGGCTTCACCTTCTGGCTCGGCATGGGCGTGGTGCTGGGCCTCAGCCTCGTGATCGAGGCGGGCCAGCTCGCGGGGCTCGCCTTCACGTCGATCCGGATCAACCAGGGCGTGGGGCTGGCGGCTTTGGCCGCCGTGCTCGGCTACCTCGCCTGGGTCTCGGCCAAGCGCCGCAGCGTGACCGTGAGGCACTGGCGGCTCGAACTGCCCGGCGCCTCGGTGTCGATCGGCCAGATGATCGTGGGGATCGGCGACGTCTGCGCGGCGGCGGCCGTGCTCTACGTGCTGCTGCCGGACGGGCTCACCATCGGCTTCACCACCTTCCTGGCGATCTACGTGCTGGCCGCGATGCTCGGCATCGCCTCGAACGTGCCGGGGGGCGCGGGCGTGTTCGAATCGACCATCTTGGTCGCCCTCTCCAGCCTGCCGCGCGACCAAGTCCTCGGCTCGCTCCTCCTGTTCCGGGTCTGCTACTACCTCGTGCCCTTCGGCGTCGCCCTGCTGATGCTCGGCGCCTTCGAGGCGAAGCGCCGCCTGGGCGGCCGCTAGCCGGTGCGGGCCGGGTGAGATGGGCCGCGACGCCGTCTCCCAAGCCGCCTGGACCGGCGCCGCGCTCGCCGCCGGCCTGACGCTGGCGGCCGCCTGGCTCGTCGGCGCCCTCGACGGCTCCCTCGTCCTGGCGGCCCTAGCGGCGGCCTGCCTCGGCGGCCTCGCGGGCGCGCGACGCCGGAGCGCCACCGTGCCGGAGCCGCTGCGCCCGAGCGCCGAGCGCCACGTCATCGCCGAGGCGCTGCTCGCCCACGTGCCCGATCCGGTCATCCTCGTGGACCGCCGCGCGGTGGTGATCGAGGCGAACCCGGCGGCGCGCGCCCTGCTGCCGGCCATGCGCCTGCGCCACCCGCTCTCCTTCGGCCTGCGCGCGCCCGACGTGCTCGACGGCATCGAGGAGGTTCTGCGCACGGGCGAGCCCCTCAAGGTCGCCTACGCCACCCGCGTGCCGACCGAGCGCGCCTTCGAGGTGCAGGTCGGCGCGCTCGCCATGCCGGACGGGTCGGGGCCGAACGTGGTCCTGTTCCTGCGCGACCTCACCGCGGCCCGGCGCCTGGAGGCGATGCGGGTCGATTTCGTCGCCAACGCGAGCCACGAGCTGCGCACGCCGCTGGCCTCGCTGCTCGGCTTCATCGAGACCCTGCAGGGGCCCGCCCGCAACGACGCGCCCGCCCGCGAGCGCTTCCTCGACATCATGCGCGCCCAGGCCCAGCGCATGACACGGCTGATCGACGACCTGCTCTCGCTCTCGCGCATCGAGCTGCGCGAGCACATGCCGCCGACGAAGCCGGTCGATTTCGGGAGCCTCGCCCGCCAGATGGTCGAGATGCAGGCCCCGCTCGCCGCCGAGCGGGGCGTCGCCGTGACCTTCGCGGGGGCGGGGGCCTTCCCGGTGCTGGGCGAGCCCGACGAGCTGGCGCGCGTGGTCGAGAACCTCGTGGAGAACGCCGTGCGGTACGGCGGCGGGCGCGTCGCGGTGGGGCTCGCCCGCGCGGAGGGTCGGCACGGCCCCGAGATCGTCCTCACCGTGCAGGACGACGGGCCCGGCATCGCGCCCGAGCACATCCCGCGGCTGACCGAGCGCTTCTACCGGGTGAACGTGGCCTCCAGCCGCGAGAAGGGCGGCACGGGGCTCGGCCTCGCCATCGTGAAGCACAGCCTGAACCGCCACCAGGGCCGACTGCAGATCGAGAGCACGCTCGATGTCGGGACGACGGTCCGGGTGGTCCTGCCCGCGCGGCCCGAGCCGGAACCGGGAAGCGCGGGGCAGAGGGAGGGCGCGGGGGCGTAGGGCCGTGCCCGGACGGACGGACGGCCGCCGCGGCGGGTGGCGCGGCGGGCGGCGCGGCGGGCGGCGCGGCGGCCCTTGACCTTCCCATCATGGGAAGGGCCACATGTTCGGGCATGGAGACTGATCCCCGTTCCGCCGGTTCCCGTTCCACCATGTCCGCACAGAGCGCCGCACCTGTCAGCTTCCCGGTCGAGGGCCTCACCTGCGCCTCCTGCGTCGGCCGCGTCGAGCGCGCGCTCGGCCGCCTGCCGGGCGCCAGCGCGGTCAGCGTCAACCTCGCCACGGGCCGGGCGAGCCTGCTCCTCGGACCCGGCGCCGCGCCCGCCGACGCCGCCGAGGCCGTGGAGGCGGCGGGCTACGCCGTGCCCGGGACCGAGACCGTGCTCGCCGTCTCGGGCCTCTCCTGCGCCGCCTGCGTCGGCCGCGTCGAGCGCGCGCTGGCGGCCGTGCCGGGCGTCGGCGGGGCCTGCGCGTCCAGGGGCTCGGCCGTGTAGCCCGCCGCCGCGACCGCGGCGACGAGGTCGGCGGG
>NZ_LSIX01000986.1:0-4958 GCF_001556475.1 Methylobacterium sp. CCH5-D2
AGGTAGGAGGGGGCGGCGCCGGCCGGGGCGGGGCGCTCGGCGGTCTTCGTGCCGTTCATCACGACGCCGACGATGCGGTCGGCGATGCCCGGGCAGGTGGTGAAGGCGTGCTCGACCGCGTCGCGCCGGGTCCGGCCGCCGCGCACCACCAGCACGAAGGCGTCGATCAGCTCGGAGACGACCCGCGCATCGACGGCCGTGACCACGGGCGGGACCTCGACGAGCACGTAGTCGTAGTGCTGGCGCGCCTCGGCGAGGAGCTGCCGCAGGACGGGCGAGCCGAGGATCTCGACCGGGTGGTTGGGAACCGCGCCCACGGTGCCGGGCAGCAGGTGGAAGCCCAGGCGGCTCGCCACGACGCACTCGGCGAGCGGGCGACGCTCCGTGACCGCGCGCGCCAGGCCCGGGCCGGGATCGCCCTCGGCGAGGTCGGCGAGCCCGGCCCCGTGCAGGTTGGCGTCGATGACGAGGACCCGGGCGCGCATCTCGACGAGGAGCACCGCGAGGTTCGTCGCGAGCGTGGTCTTGCCGTCCTGGGCGTTGGCCGAGACGATCCCGACGACGCGGGAGGTCTCGCGATGCAGCGCCTGGTCGATCGAGACCTTCGTGGTGCAGAGCGTTTCCAGCACGCTCGGCGAGCCGGACCCGTTCGCGATGAAGAGCGGGACGGGCAGGCGCCGGCCGCGCCCTCCTGAGCCGTCCGTCCCGTGCCGGAACGCGCGCCCGCGGGCCGGGCAGCCGGCCAGGGAGCCGAGGAACGGCTGGCCGAGATCGTGCGTGACCTGCTGGGCCCAGCGGATCCGCCGGTCGGATGCGTCCCGCAGGAAGGCGGCCGCGACCCCCGCGCCGAGCCCGCCGATCAGCCCGAGCAGCAGGATCAGCGCGGATTTCGGCCCGCTCTTGGTGAGCGGCGGCAGCGCGGTCGTGACGATGCGCGCCTCGGTCACCGGCATCGACTGCTGCTGCAGGAAGGCGCTCACGCGCGTGACGCGGTTCTGGAGCGCCTCGTAGTTGCCCTGCGCCTCCTGGGCGGCGCGCTCGAGCGCGCGCTCCCGGTCGGAGGCCGGCCCGGGGGCCGCGCCCTCCGCGTCCTGGCCCTGGAGATCCTGGATCTGCTTGTCGATGAGCGTTGCCCTGAGCGCGGAGGCGGCGACCTCCTTGCGGCGCGCCTCGATGCGCTGGTCCAGCCGCTCGCCGAGCGCGCGCAGCACGCCCGCTCCCGGTGCAGGCCCGCGCTGCTCCGCCACGAGGCGGGACAGGTCCGCGTCGCCGAGGCGATCGATCCGGGCGAGGGTGTCGGCGTCGGGGTTGCCCTGCGCGAGGGCGGCGGCGAGCTGCGTCATGCGCTCGAGATCCGCCCGGGCACGGGCCAGCGCCTCGGCGGCGCCCGGCCGCGATCCCTCGCGCTCGGCGCGCTCGGCGCTGCGCGCCGCGTTCCTGTCGCCCCCGCCGGCCCGGAAGGCCGCCAGGGCGGCGTTGGCGGCGTCCAGCCGCTCGCGAACCTCCGCGAGACGGCGCTGCATCCAGTCCGTCGTGCGCTGGCTGGCCTCCATGCGGCCGCTGAGCTGGTCTTGGATGTAGGCCTCGGCCACGGCGTTCGCGATCGCGGCCGCCTTGACCGGATCGAGGCTCGTCGCCGTGATTTCCGCCAGGATGCTGCGCCCGGCCCGCGCGACCTTGACCTTCCGGCCGAGCGCGGCCGCAGCGGCCTGCCGCTTGTCCGTCCGCACGGCGCCCTGCGGGCTCGGGTCGAAGACCGACACCAGGCGATCGATCGTGGCGCGGAGGAAGGACGGCTCCGATCCGACGAATTCGGGATCGCCCGTGAGATTGAGCCGATCGACGACGTCGAGGGCGATCTTGTCGGACTTGAGGATCTCGACCTGGCTGTCGACGACGGCGGGATCGATCGTCATCTCGGACGCGACCGTCCCCGGCGAGGGCGGCGTCAGCTTGGTGTCCAGGACGACGCTTGCCATCGAGGTGTAGGTCGGCGCGGTCAGGCTCGCGTAGGCGGCGGCGATCGCGAAGACGATCACGGCGACGAGACCCACCGTCCGGCGGCGGCGCAGCGTCGCATCGACGATGTGCGCGATCGTCCACGAGCGCGGCCGCGGCTCCGGCAACGGGCTCGGCCTCGCGCCGGTTTGGAAGGCGAAGCGGTCAGGATTGATGTTCATCGGACGTCTCAGATCCTCCGAGCGGCATGACCGGACGAGCGTGTGCGGTCCGGCCGACGGCCGGACCGCGTGAAATCTCAAAGCTTCGCCACGCGGCCAGCAAGGATTGCGGACCTGACGATGAGGCAACGATTTTCCTACCGGCGTCGCGTTCGGTCGCGATCCGGGTGCATGTCTAACGCTGTTCAAGCACTGACTAGCGAAAGCAGAGGTTGTTTCCCCTGACGATGCGCGCAGCTCGATCGAAGATCGACTAGGTTGTCGTGTGCACCTGCACAGCTGCTGTGACTGGAAACTGACGGACTCCAGCGGACAGCGCAAGTGGATGACGAACGAACCCGAGTAATGAGCCGGACTAGTCATAATCGCAGCAGAGGCGCGACGATTTTTTTTGGAACGCTTTGGTTACAAGCTGAAGTGGCGCCGGCCGCCGAACGCCTCCCGAGGGCAGGAGGCTTTTTGCTGCGGTGCAAGGCATTTGGATCCCCTGCGGCGTCGCGCGATCCGGGTTCCTGACCCTCGCCGCCGACCGCGAGCGCGCGGTTTCGGGCCGACCACCCGACCGCGAGCGGCGCTTGAGCCATGCATAAAATGCAAGTCAGATTTTCTCTTTATGCATGGCAAAACTGATTTCCAAGTTAACGTTTTTCTGCGCCATGCGCGCCATCCTGCAAGATCGTTCCGGTTGGGGCACGAGATAACCGAGGTTTGGCAGTGAGTTCACGTCTCGTTGATCGCTCCAGACGACGGTGCCGGCACCGGGTCGGCGCTCCAGGGTAGGGATTTCACTGTGCCCACGACGGCGCCAGACAGGCTGACCTGATGCGCCAGGAGGCAGGCCGCCGAGGCGGCCGATTCGGGCGTACCGCTACCGGCGGAACGGAGGGCGCAGGCGTCGTCCACGCGGATGGGTTACGGCCTTCGCGCTTACGCAGGTGCGAGGTGAAACCCAGCGACCCGGCGGCGCCGACGCCATACTCAGCAACCTGAAATTGATCCAACGCGCGCACGAGGTCGTCTTTTTCTGGACTGGACAAATCGTGCGCGTGCCACACTATAGTTGCGTGACCGGAGCGCGATCGCTGGCGGTCGCGCATGAATTGCTTCCTGACGCAGCGACGGCTTTCGAGGAAGACCGTAGCCCGTTCACCATTCCGATGGTGACCGCCCGCGATGCGCCGGGCGCTGGCGGACGCACACCACGGGGTCGAGCGGGGCGAGGCGGGAACCGGGGACGGGCCCGACGCGGACGCGGCGTTCCGGGACACCGGCGCGCCGTGCGCCGGAGCCGGGGCGGGCGCCCGTCCGGGACATGTGGCTGACTGAGGAGCCGGAAACGATGAGTGACGTCGAGAGCAATCGCCCGGTCGGCCGCCGGCCCCTTCGGACGGGTGTCCTGCGCCTCGCGCTGGCCGCCGCCGTCGGCCTCGCGCCGCAGGCCGGGCAGGCGGCCTACCGCCTCGCGCCGGGCGACAGCCTGGCGGTCGAGGCGGTATCGGTGCCGGAGATGAAGGCCACCAGCGTGATCAGCATGGACGGCCAGGTCTCGATGCCGCTCGTGGGTCAGGTGCAGGTCGCGGGCCTCACCCTGGCCGAGGCCCAGGCCAAGATCCAGGCCCTCCTGCCGACGAAGGAGTTCCGGCGCCGCACGAACGAGGGGCGCGAGTTCCCGGTGATCCTCTCGCCCTCCGAGATCACCGTCACGGTCGACGAGTACCGGCCCGTCTACCTGAACGGCGACGTCGCCCAGCCGGGCGAGCAGAAGTTCAAGCCCGGCATGACGGTCCGGCAGGCGATCTCGCTGGCCGGCGGCTTCGACCTGCTGCGCTTCAAGATGGACAACCCCTTCCTGCAGCTCTCGGAACTGCGCGAGAAGCACAACCGGGCCTGGGTGCAGTACGCGCGCCAGCAGGCGGTGATCGCCCGGCTCCGGGCCGAGCTCGACGGCAAGAAGGATGTCGATGACCGCGCGCTGAAGGACACGCCGCTCGCCCCCTCGATGACGGCGGAACTGCTCGACGTCGAGCGCGGCATCCTCAAGTCGAAGAACCAGGAGGCGTCCAAGGAGAAGGCCTACCTCACCGCGGCCTCCCAGAAGGAGGGGGACCGCGTCCGCGTGCTGACCGAGCAGGAGAGCCGCGAGAAGGAGGGCGTCCAGGCCGACGCGGACGAGTTCAAGCGCAGCCAGGACCTCTACGAGCGCGGGACGATCCCGACGAACCGGCTGACGGATTCGCGCCGCTCCCTCCTCTTGTCATCGACGCGGGCCCTGCAGACGACCGCGACGCGCGCGGCCACCGAGCGCGAGAAGGACACCTTCGACTACCGCCTGCAGCGCGTGGACGAGGCGCGCCGGCTGGAGGTGATGAAGGAACTGCAGGACGCCAACGTCCGGCTGGCCGAGATCCGCGGCACGCTCCAGAACACCAGCGAGCAGCTCCGCTACACCGGCATGGTCAAGTCGCAGCTCGTGCGCGGCCTCGACGGCGACCCGGCCCTCGTGATCGTCCGCAAGGACGGCAAGCAGGCCCAGCGCATCACCGCGTCGAACGACACCGAGCTTCAGCCCGGCGACGTGGTGGAAGTCGCCCTGCAGTTCGGCGAGGCCGCCGAGGTGCCGACCCGCTGAGGGCGCCGGGCCGCGACGACCCGCCGGCCCTGCATCCCGACACCCTGCATCCCGATACCTCCCGCACCCCACGATCGATCAAGACCGGAGAGACGACCCGCGATGTTTCCGACGCCGCAAGCTGCGCTTTTGCCCAACACGTTCGGGTT
>NZ_LSIX01000987.1:0-3936 GCF_001556475.1 Methylobacterium sp. CCH5-D2
GCGGCGGGGCTGACCGACCCCGCCGACGGCTCGGGCGCGGTCGGCGGCTACGCGGCGCTGTCCCGGTGGACCGCCCCCGGCGGGCAGCTCACGGTGTTCGCGCTGCCCGAGTAGGGAGCGGCGAGACTCAGCTCGCCGCCCGGAGCCGCGCGAAGCCGGCCTCCAGGTCGGCCTTCAGGTCCGCCGTGTCCTCCAGGCCGATATGGAAGCGCAGACCCCAGCCGCCCGGCGCCCAGCTGGTGGCCGTGCGGTAGGGCGCGCAGTCGAACGGGATCACGAGGCTCTCGAAGCCGCCCCAGGAGAAGCCCATCCCGAAGAGTTCGAGCCCGTCGAGCATCGCGGCGAGCGCCGCCTCGGGGCACGGCTTCAGGATCACGCCGAACAGGCCGGAGGCGCCCGCGAAGTCGCGCCGCCAGATCGCGTGGCCGGGATCGTCGGGGAGGCCCGGGTGGAGCACCCGCAGCACTTCGGGCCGGGCCTGCAGCCACTGCGCCATCTCGAGCCCGGCCCGGCCGTGCTCGCGCAGGCGCAGGGACATCGTGCGCAGGCCGCGCAGCGCCAGGAAGATGTCCTCCGGGCCGGCGCACAGGGCGAAGTGGTCGAAGGTGCGCCGCACCGCCGGGAAATGCTTCGCGTTGGCCGAGGTCAGGCCGATCAGCAGGTCCGAGCCGCCGCTGAGATACTTGGTCCCGGCCTCGACCGCGATATCGACGCCGCGCTCGTGCGGCGGGAACAGGAGCGGCGTCGCCCAGGTGTTGTCCATGATCACGGTGCCGCCGCGGGCGTGGACCACCTCCGCGATCGCCGGCACGTCCTGCATCTCGAAGCTCTGCGAGCCAGGCGCCTCGACGAGCACCGCGCGGGTGTTGTCGCGCATCAGCGCCGCGATGCCGGCGCCCACCGTCGGATCGTAGTAGGTCGTCTCGACGCCGAAGCGGGCGAGCACGCCGTCGCAGAACTGACGGGTCGGGCGGTAGGCGGAATCGGTGACGAGGAGGTGGTCGCCCGCCGAGACGGCGGCCATCAGCGCGACGGTGAGCGCGGCCAGCCCCGAGGGCGTCGCCACCGTGCCGGCCGCGCCCGCGAGCTCCGTCCAGGCCTCGGTGAGCGCGTCCATCGTCGGCGTGCCGGAGGTGCCGTAATTGTAGCGCCCGCGCCGGTGCTTGATCGCGTCGTAGGTCGGGTAGAGCACCGTCGAGCCGCGATAGATCGGCGTGTTGACGAAGCCGTGCTGCTGCGACGGGTCGCGCCCCGCATGGACCAGGCGGGTGGCGGGGCCGAAAGTCGGGTTCTTCCTCAACGGACGCGCTCGGGTTTCTGTCGATCTCGGGCCGCACGAAGCCCGGGCGCCGGTCCGAGGTCAAGCCGAGAGCGGCCGGGCCGGCCCCGCGCGGGGCCGGCCCGGCGCTCTCAGCCGTTCGCGTCGGTGTCGGCGGCCTCCTCGTAGGCCTGCATCCAGGCGGCGCGCTCCTGCGTGCCCTCGGCGTAGGGGCACTCGCTCACCGGCTTGCCGTAGAGGCGGGCGTTGCGGCCCTGGATGAAGGGGCTGTCGCTCGCGGTGGCCTTCGGATCCATCGAAATCTCCCTGTCGGTCGTGTCGTCAGTCTTCGGCGTTCCGCTTCGTTAACGGCCTCGGGTTAGGTCTGGTGCCTCGTCCGGTGTGATCGGATTTGTCGCGTGCGTACCCTGCGTCTCATCACCGGCGGCTGCGTCGTCGGCCTCAGCACCCTGGTCGTCGGCTTCGTCAGCGCCGACCGCCTCGGCCACTTGGCGCCGCCCCCCGCGGTGCGCGCCGCCGTCCCGGAGCCCTCGGCCACCGGCTCGATCGCCGTGCCCAAGCCCGCCGCCCCGGCCGCCCCCCAGAAGGTCGCGGCTCCCAAGGTGCCGAGCGGCTTCGACACCGAGCGCCTGAACGCCCTGATGCGCGGCGACCCGATCCTGCCCGCCGGCCGGCGCTGACGGTGCCACGCGATCACGTCGGCGTGCGCCCGCACACCTGACGGCGCGACGCCCCGGGGTCTATGAGGCGCCGGCCCGCCGCTCGTTGCGGGCGGGGGGCAGATGCCTTGGGCTTCGTCTACGCGCTCGCGGCCTATCTGAGCTGGGGCCTCGTCGTGCCGGTGCATTTCCGGCTGCTCGGGCAATTCACCCCGGCCTACATCCTGGCCGAGCGCATCATCTGGTCGGGGCTCTTCGTCGGCGCGCTGGTGCTGGTCTGGCGCGCCCGCCTGCGCAATCCGTTCCCGCTGCGCCCGCGCCACGCGCTCCTCGTCGCCTCGGCCCTGCTGATCGCGGTGAACTGGCTGCTCTACCTGCAGGCCGTGAAGGCGGGCCACCTGCTGGATGCCAGCCTCGGCTACTACATCAATCCCCTGGTCAGCGTCGGTCTCGGCAGGCTGGTGCTCGGCGAGCGGCTGCGGCCGCTCCAGCTTGTGGCGGTCGCCATCGCCGCCTCCGGCGTCGGCGTCGCGGTGGTCTGGGCCGGCGACCTGCCGCTGATCTCGCTCTCGCTCGCGCTGACCTTCGCGCTCTACGGGCTGATCCGGAAGGTGGTGGGCGTCGATCCGACGCTCGGGCTGCTCGCCGAGACGCTGATCCTCGCGCCCTTCTGCGCGGCCTGGCTCTGGCAGGCGCCCGAGCCGTTCCTGCCGCCCGAGCCCCGCGCCCTCGTCCTGCTGCTGCTCACCGGGATCACCACGGCGCTGCCGCTGATCTGGTTCGCGGCCGCCGCCGAGCGCCTGCGCCTCGCGACGCTGGGCCTGATGCAGTACATCGCCCCGACCTGCCTGCTGATCCTCAGCGTGCTGGTCTTCGGCGAGCGGGTCGAGCCGCAGCGGATCGTCATGCTGGCGCTGATCTGGCTGGCGCTCGTCCTCTACGGCCTCGACGCCGTCCGCACCGGCCGCGCCGCGCGCATGTCCTGAACGGCCGGCGAGCCGCGATTTCGGCGCGTTCCCGCCGGACGGCGCCCTATATGGAGGGTGTTGCTTCAGCGTGTGGGTTTTTGAATGAGCGAGCGCCAGGGTGGCGGGCGAGCCGACGAGTCGATCGGCGCGAGCGCGGATGCGCCCGGCATCGATAAGCGCGACATCGGAGAGGCCGATTACCGCAATCTCGCCGAGACCTTGCCGCAGCTCGCCTGGATGGCCGAGGCCGACGGCACCATCGTCTGGTACAACCGCCGCTGGTACGACTACACCGGCACGACGCCGGGCGAGATGCAGGGCTGGGGCTGGCGCGACGTCCACCATCCGGACCACATCGGCCGCGTGCTCGACCGCTACCGGGCCGCGATCACGGCCGGAGAGCCCTGGGAGGACACCTTCCCGCTGCGGGGCGCGGATGGGGAGTACCGCTGGTTCCTGTCGCAGGCGATGCCGCTGCGCGACCCGGACGGCCGGGTCCGGCGCTGGTACGGCACCAACACCGACATCTCGCGCCGCCGCGCGACCGAGCAGCGCCTGCGCCACTCCGAGGAACGTTTCCGGGCGCTCGTCGACGCCTCCGCGGCGGTCGTCTGGAATACCAGCGCCAGCGGCGAGTTGATGCCGCCGCAGCCGCGCTGGAGCGCCTATACGGGCCAGAGCGAGGCGGCCTACCAGGGCTGGGGCTGGGTCGATGCGGTCCATCCCGACGACCGCGCCCACGCGGCCGACACCTGGGCGCGCTCGGTCGATGAGCGCCAGCCCTACGAGGTCGAGTACCGGCTTCGCCGCCACGACGGGCAGTGGCGCCACATGGAGGTGCGCGGCGTACCGGTCTTCGACGAGGAGGGCACGATCCGCGAGTGGGTCGGCACCAACGTCGACATCACCGACCGCAAGGAGGCCGAGGCCGAGATCGAGCGCGCCCGGCAATCGGCCGAGGCCGCCAACCGGGCCAAGAGCCAGTTCATCGCCAACATGAGCCACGAGCTGCGCACGCCGCTCTCGGCGG
>NZ_LSIX01000988.1:0-230 GCF_001556475.1 Methylobacterium sp. CCH5-D2
CGAGCCGGACATGGCGGGCGGCGATGCGCCGGAAACCGGCCTCCTCCAGGCCGAAGATCGCGGCGACCGCGCGCAGGTAGCGCTCCTCGCCCTCGTGGATCGCGCCGTCGGCGGTCGCGATGTGGAAGAGGCCGTCGAGCACGTCCTCCAAGAGCGCCGGCTCGTCCCGGAAGGTCGCGGCGAGCTGGCCCGCATAGGCCTCGAAGCCGGCCGTGGTCGTCTTGGCGAGG
>NZ_LSIX01000989.1:0-249 GCF_001556475.1 Methylobacterium sp. CCH5-D2
GGGGCGTTTTAGCCCGCCGCGTAGAGCGCCTCCGTCACCGTGCCGGCCGTCGGCAGGGCAGCGGCGAGGCGCTCGGCCCGGCGCGCCCGCGCGTAGGCCCGCGGCGTCACGCCGGTGATCGCGCGGAAGACCCGGTGGAAGTGGTGCGCGCTCAGGCCCGCCTCGGCCGCCAGTGCATCGAGCGCCGGCTCGGTCTCGGCCCGCTCGATCAGCCGGCAGGCGCGGGCGACCGCCTCGCGGCGCCGCTCG